>JAQUSE010000232.1 GCA_028715235.1 Candidatus Omnitrophota bacterium
CGTTTCGACAATGCAGAGGACAACCTAGTTAAATTGGCCGAAGGCGCGTGGGCGCGCCGCGACTATAACAGGTCTTACGCTTATTATAAAATGGGGCTCGACCTGAATCCGAGTTTCAAGGCGGCGAGGGACGGGATGGTCTTCCTCGACGGGTACCTTTATCGTAAAGAGGAAGGCGGCAAAGAGGACAGCGTGGAGAGGCAGCAGCTGATCGAGCGCACAGGCGGTTATGTGGCGAAGGACAAAGGGGACAAGGAAGGGCTTGCCGGAAAAACGGCGAAAGCGAAAAAGACGCTCGGCATAACGCTCGGGTCGAAAAACGGCGTTATTATAATAGATAAAGTCGCGCCGAAGTCTTCGGCGGACGAAGCCGGCATAAAGCCAAGCGACGCCCTCGTCGCGATATGGAACAGGCTTACCGGTTATATGCAGGTTGAAGAGATAATGGACCTGCTTCTCGATAAGCCGGCTCTCGAGATTAAGTGCACCATCGAACGGACTGTAGATGTTATGATAAGCTCGAATAGAGGCATCTTTTCGAATATCAGGTCGCTCATCGGAGCGTCGTTCGGGATGGAGTATGACGGATTGACTATCACAGAGGTTTACGGGAAAGGCGCCGCGAACGAGGCGGGCCTTAAGAAAGGCGACCTGATCACCGCGATAGACGGCCGCCCTACGCGTTATATGCCCATAAAGAACGCTGTCGGGATGATAAAGAATTCAAAGAAAGACGCGGCTAAGCTGACGTTAAGACGTGACATAATAATGTGGAGGAACGACTAAATGCCAATACCTAATATTAAAAGGAAACGGTATCTCGTATCGAGGCAGTTCCAGCTAAAGTATGTAGGTATGATATTGATATTCATGTTCTGCACCGCGGCCCTGTGCTCGTATGTCGTATACCAGACGAGCCTGGCCGGTTTCGGCGAAAGGCTTGCGGGCATATATCCGCAGGGACGTTTCGTCTCCATAATGAAGTCCATAAACCTGAAGATACTTTTAAGCCTTATGGTCGTGACGCCGTTAGTCGCCATTATCGGTATATTCCTGTCCCATAAGATAGCCGGCCCGCTCGTCAGGATAGAGCGGTTCGTGAACAATATGACATACGGCGATTTCAGCACATATCTTATCCTGAGGAAAGGCGACGAACTGATGAGCCTCGCCGACAAGATAAACCAGCTCATCAAGACTATGAAGGGAAACCTCAATGATCAGAGGAACCGCCTGAAAGCGATATCCGGCGAACTCGACGGCCTCAAATCCGTATCCGGCTCGAAACCGGAAGAGCAGGCGTCCGTAATCGCGGGCCTGGGCCGCGTCGATCACCAGATCAAGGACCTCATCAAGGAACTGAATAAGTATAAGGTGTAGACTATTTGAGCGCCATCCTGCTGCTCTTATTTTCCGCGGCGGTATTTTTCTATTCCTCCAACCAGGTTGACCCGGACCTATGGGGACACCTGACCTACGGGCAATATATTTTCGAGCACTTACAGATCCCGCATTTCGACCCATTTTCTTATACGACCGCCGGCGCAACGTGGATAAATCATGAATGGTTGTCCGAATTTATATTCTACGCGATATATAAATACGCGGCAAGCGCAGGCCTTATCATATTCAAAACTCTGATCGGCTTATTGACAATCCTGCCTCTTTATCTGGCGATGAGGCGCCGGACGAAGAGTGTCGTCGCGGCTGTATTTATCCTTATTCCAATGTGGGTAATAGCATACGGCTTCGCCGTGCGTCCCCAGATCTTTACTTATCTATTATTTGCATGGACAGCATTCTTTATAGATAAGTTCGAGGATGACGGAAAGATAAGATACTTATATCTCTTACCGGTCATATTTCTATTATGGGCGAACCTGCATGGCGGTTTTTTAGCCGGCCTGGGCATCTTTGCGGTATATTTCATATGGAAGGCAGCGAAGCGGGAGGCAACGATACGCCTTGCAGTGATCATATCGTTTTCATTTCTTGTCACTCTTGTAAATCCGTACGGGATAGAACTGTGGGCATTCATATTAAGGTTCTTCTATGTGCCGAGGCCTTTTATCAGCGAATGGAAGATGGTAAAGGTCTCCGAATGTTATTTTATGGGATATGTTTTTCTCGCGCTATGCTGCCTGGCCGCGATAGTCGTCGCTAAGAAAAAACCCTCTTTTTATGAGATAGCCGCTATGTTCATCGCGTTCTTAGTCTCGTTCGCGCAGAGGCGCCATGTAGTATTGTTCGCTATCCTCGCCGGTATCTATTTACCGAAATATATAAGTGGCTTCTTTGAATTTGGGATATCTTTTATTGAGAAAAAGATATCGCGCGTCTTGATCTATACCGCATTAATCTCGATAAGTATCGTTTTTATTTTTTCAGCTGTTTATTATGAGAAAACCGATCCGCTCCAGATAGAAATACCCGCAGGACAGTATCCGATGAACGCCATATATTTTTTACGGGAAAATAATATAACAGGCAACATCTTCCCGTGGTTCGATTGGGCGCAATTGTGCGTCCGTGATGTCCCGGGCTCCAAGGTCTTCTTCGACGGCCGTTATGATAATATATACGGCAATGAGTTCATTAAAGATTACTTCGACGTGCTGTTATGCAAGAAAGATTACTGGGCGTATCTCAGAAAATTCCCCGAAACCGATATAATGATCCTGAATAAAGACAGGAATTTCATGTTCATCGCATTGCTGCAGTATGACAAAGAGTGGGTCCAGGTCTATTCTGACGCGATTTGCGGCATATGGCTTAATAATAATAAGAGGAATGCGGCGATCCTGGAGGGGTTTCGGAATGGTTCTATCAAGCGCGTAGAAAAGGCGCCCCCATATTACTTCGGAAAGGAATAAATTTTCGCCTGAGATTTGACGATGGCAAAGTTATCATGTATACTTTTAGTCAAATAATTTTAATCATACATATATAAAAGGAGGGAGCATGTCTAAGAAATATTACGCTATCATTCTCACCGTAATAGTAATGACTGCAGTTTGTCTTACGTTAAGCGATTACGCTTACGCAGCCAACGGGACACGCATGTTAGGATTTAGTACAAGAGACTCGGGTATGGGCGGCGCCACAACAGCTTCCGCGGGAGACACATCATGCCTTGTAAGGAACCCTGCCGGCCTTGTGCGCATAGGGAACAGGATCGATGCCGAGTACCAGAATATATTGATACACGATTGTACGATGAATACGCAAGGGGCTCTCGCAAGGCTCGGCCCGACCCAGGAAAGCACTATTAATTATTTACCGGGCGGCAATGCGGGCGTTAGTTACCGTATTCCAGGGACCGATAAATATCCCATATCAGTAGGAGTGGGCGCGTTTACGATGGCTGGTGTTGCAGCCGAGTATCCATCGTCAAGAATAAGCGGAGCCCTTGTTCAGGTCTACGACAAGATGATAGACCTG
>JAQUSE010000233.1 GCA_028715235.1 Candidatus Omnitrophota bacterium
CCGAGAGATTCATAAGGGCCGCGGCCATGGCGCCGACGACAGGCTCAACCTCATCGACCGGGGCCTGTTCCAGAAAAAATACCGCATCAAGAGCGACATTCTTTTCCACCTTCCAGGTGTTGTTTGCGCGCTTCCACAAATAATCGCTCCATGTCGGAAAAGGATGGGCGAGATACCCTTTTATCTTATCATATATTATCAGAACCTCGTCATCGCAAAGCGCTTTCCGCGGCGGCGGTATCCGGCGGCAGCAGGTAGATTTGCCGGTATTCCCCGGGGCCGCGATCACTATGCCGCGACCGTCGCGCTCTATCAACCCGGCATGGAGAGGAACGCCTCCTGTCCTTTGCGCTTTGATGTATATGGAACATAACGCATGCCACATCTGTATGATATCCATATCCTCATTGGCTACAGCGGATATCTCGCAGATAACGTCATCTAAAAAAATATTATACCATATCTTTAATACCCGGGCATCGTATAACGACCACGCATCCGCAGGAACGTCTTTCCCCAGGATATCCGCCAGTTCATTTCTTGAGTTCGGGGTTCCCTTGTCACTTATAATTTTTTTGCGGCTGAAGACCACTTTTGAATGGCCGTCCGGAAGCGAGCGTTCCAGTTCCAGTATGGAAGCAAATTTCTCCAGCCATCCGCTTGAATCCGCGGTAGCCGCCAGAGATAAACATTGCCCGTTCCCGAATCGCAGGTTATAGGTATCTTTTATCACTTTATATAATCCTCGACAAACAACCGGAAAGGTTTTCGCACATACCATTTATCCTGCCAGGGGCGGCGGCGCGCTATCAACAGATTGCCCATGAAGACCTGGATGTCCTCTCCGTGGGGGCGTTTAAATACTACCGTACGTATCTTCTCCCGGCATGGGATGAGGCGCAGCGCTATTCCCGTCTTAGCCAGCTTGATATAAGCGTTGCCGAATAGATACGACAGCGCCCGGCCCGAAGATTGCTTAGTTTTAAATAAAAACGCGTATGCCCGCCCAATGGCCCCCCCATATATCCGGAAACGCTTTTTCCCTCTCTCGAAATATTCGACCTTCCCGACTATCTTTTCGGAAGATACGGATAACGTATCGACCTTATTATTATTATCACCCTTTGTAAGTATCTTTCCCTGCTTTACCGATACTACTCGATGGGCTATTTTATGTTCGCAGTCATTGGAAAAAAAAACGATCACGTCGCCCGGACGGATCTTCTTTCCATTATATGGAGCGACATCCAGCATGTCCAAAGGCGATAACGTCGGTTTCATGCTGTTGCCTATACAGACCAGCTTTTCCGTTTTCATGCTGCCTCCCAATTACTTCGGAACGCTTCCCGCTTTCGGCATCTTGCGTGTAGCCGGGAATAGCCCCGCCTTCTCCGCCTCTTCGCAATACCAGAACCCGGCCCACAGGTTCCTCGAGCGGTAGTAGTTCTGCGCCACACAGCTTCCGAGGCACCGCGACTTCATGATACAGTCGCCGCATATGCCTTCCAGGCGCTTGGGCATCCCTTCGCGCAGCTCTTTTAAGACCGACGTATTATTCCATACATCCTCAAGGCGGTCTTTGGCGACATGGCCGAAGACGAGTTCCGGGACGCTCTCGCCTATGCCGCAGAGCGCGTAAGAGCCGTTCGCCAGCACTCCGAGTATGCCCAGTATGCCGCATGTACCGCATCCGCTCGGGTTCTCACCGTACATCTTACCCAAAGACCTGAATGCCGGCGTATGATGGTAATAAAGCCGCAATTTCGTCTTCCCCTGCAATACATCATCCGCCCACCTGCCCAGGCTTACAAGTTCCTGGATACTCAAAGTCTCATTCTGCTTATGCATATCTTCACCGCGCGCCGTAGGCTGTACTATATTGAACTTGACCGAGCCCGCGCCCAGGGATTCGGCAAGGCGGACCATCTCCTCGAGGCTGTCTTTATTACAGCGCATCAACGTCATGATGATCTGAGGCTTCAGGCCCACAGCGACCAGGTTCCGGATGCCCTCTTTCGCTTTATCAAAACAACCTTCCACCCCGCGCACCCATTCATGCGTCTTCGCATCGGGGGAATCTATGCTAACAGATACAAACGGACTTTTATTTTCCTTTATCTTTTTCGCAAGTTCCGGCGTGCAAAGAACACCATTCGTTTCAATGATAAGACGCAGGTCGTTCGCCTTTACATGATCCAGAATATCGTTTATCCGGAGATGCAGGAGCGGCTCCCCGCCTGTCAGCTTAACGCCTGATAATCCCAGCGGCTTGGCCTGTTCAATTATGGATTTGAACAGCTCAATGTCAAGCGCCGGATACTCGCGGCCGTTCGCCTGGAACTTAGGCGCTATCCAGCAATGCCTGCAGGCCAGATTACAGCCTTCGGTAAGATAAAAATATATCTGGTTCAATGAATATTTGGGATTGATCGTCTCTTTAAAATCTGTCCGGGTGGTATTCATACTTTCTCCAATTCCATATCCGGCAGCCTTCCGCCTTCTTCCAGAAACCGTTTAAGGCACGCGTCGGGGCTGGGGCAATCATCGCGGCCGGTAAACGTATACGCGAGCGCCGGGCAGTTGCCGGTGCAGTAATTAACATAATCACAATCCATACAATATGGGAAATCGCTCAATGGGATATCCCTTCGCTCCCGCAACCGTTTAAGTTCCGGATGGTTCTGCCAAACCTCTTCGAGCGGATCGTGATTTATCCGGCCAAGCTCAATATGGCTTAACTGAACACACGGTACCATGACACCATCCGCGCGGACGCCTATCTTGGAATTCACCCCGCCGCAGGCAACAAGATGGCCTCTCCCGGGCATGCCTTCTATGCCTTCCTTGCGGGCCTTCTCCATCTTAAGCCACATATTCGCCTCTGCCAAAGGCCCGGCGGCCGCGCTTATACGACCGCCGTATTTTTTATTGAGCTTCAATAACGTCTCCATCGCCAGCACCCTCTCTTCGGGAGTAAGCTGGACCTGTTCGGCGTTTGCCCGGCATAGCCCCATATGCGAGGCGCTGTTCGTCCCGAAAGAGGGAAGCCCTATATCCTCCAGCAATAATTTCGCTATCCCCTCCAGATCGCGGACGTTCTCGCGGTGAATCGTGACACGCACCGCGGCTCGGATACCGTTTCGCCTAAGAGCCCTCATCCCCTCGAGGGCTTTGATAAAATTGCCTTCGCCGCGCATCGCGTCGTGCGTGGTCGGGATGGAGCCGTCGATCGAAACCTGGACATAATTGCATCTTTTTGTGGAAGCCAGGAATTTCGCGATGTCGTCCGTTATCAGCGTGCCGTTGGACAGGATGTCGAAACGCATGCGGTTCCCGACAATCCCCTTGACAAGCTCTTTCAAATCATCCCTGCAAAAAGCCTCTCCTCCGCACAGACAGACGTTCATCACGGCGCGGGCGTTGAGCTCCTCAAAAA
>JAQUSE010000234.1 GCA_028715235.1 Candidatus Omnitrophota bacterium
GATCACCGAGATAATAACTCTTTAACGGTTTCAGATTATCATCAAGTTCATATACTAACGGAAGTCCTGTAGGGATATTCATCCCTACGATATCTTTGTCGGAAACATTATCCAGATATTTTACCAGCGCCCTTAACGAATTCCCGTGCGCCGCTATTATGATCCTCTTGCCGGATTTCACCGCGGGCGCGATAGCCTCATGCCAGTAAGGCAGGAACCGCGCGACTGTATCCTTAAGACATTCCGTAAGAGGCGCATCCTTTTCAGCCAGGTCTTTGTAGCGCGGGTCTTTGGCCGGGTTCCTCGGGTCTTTCTTCTCCAGGGCCGGCGGACGGACGTCGTAACTCCGCCTCCAGATAAGAACCTGTTCTTCCCCGTATTTCGAGGCCATCTCCGATTTGTTCAATCCCTGCAGCGCGCCGTAGTGCCTCTCGTTCAGCCTCCAGGAATTATAGACCGGTATCCACATAAGGTCCATCTCATCAAGTGTGACCCACAATGTCCGAATGGCCCTTTTCAATACGGATGTGTACGCGGCGTCGAATACAAACCCCTCTTTCTTGAGCGCCTGGCCGCCTTTTTTCGCTTCAGCCATGCCCTTTTCGGAGAGGTCAACGTCCGTCCATCCGGTAAAGCGGTTCTCCTTATTCCATACGCTTTCGCCGTGTCTCAGCAGCACCAATCTCTTCATCGTAGTCATCCTTTCGATTAATTTTCAAAAATTATTGTATCACAAAAGTATTCATATGAAGAGTAAAATATTTTATTGTTTGGTGGTAAATAATCTACAGCAGCGCGCTGGAAACGGTGTCACAGAAGAGGAATCCTTTTCGTTTGAGGCATATGCCGGTTGGAACATTATTATCCTTTTTGTACTTAATAAGTCCTTTTTCAATAAGCTCTGCGATGGCATTTCTTTCGATCTTATTAAAATCGTAACCAGTCTTTGCCGTGAACCATTCAAAATCGATTCCGCCTTTAGTCCTGATCTTCACGGCTGCGGTCTCTTTCGCCGTTTCAAGCGGAGGAAGCTTCTCGCTAAAATCCGTAAGGTCGTTGCCATTCTCCGCCCTGATTATATAATCTTTTATGCCCGACACATTCTTCTTCCTTACCCCGCCGATGTATGAGAACGCCGAAGGGCCCAACCCCAGATACTGACCATTATCCCAGTAGTTAAGATTATGCTTTGACTCACATCCTTCGAGCGCGAAGTTAGAGACCTCATACTGCTTGAAGCCTCTCAGGCTGAGCATGTCTATGGCCAGCTCATACATCCCCGCGACAGACTCGTCCTCCAGCGGCGTAATGCTTTTATTGGATGCGGCAAAAAATAGAGGGGTGCCTTTTTCGTAGGTCAGTTCGTAGCAGGAGACGTGAGTTACGGGAAGCTTTGCCGCTTCTTCCAGCTCCTTTTTCCATCTCTCCGCGCTTTCGCCCCAAAGCCCGAATATGAGATCGATGCTTACATTCTTGAATCCTCTCTTAGCGGCGAGATGGACCGATTCAACAGCCTTTCTGCTATTATGTATCCTGCCTATCTTTTTTAGTTTCCGGTCATCGATTGATTGCATCCCAATGCTAATACGGTTTACGCCTGAATCTAGCATGATCATAACCCTTTCCTCGTCAAGGCTTTCCGGATTGGCTTCAACTGTAAATTCGGAAACATTTTTGACAAGCGGTTTAAGGCTTTTCAGCATCTTTTCGAAGAGACATGTGCTTAACGCCGTGGGGGTCCCCCCTCCTATATATATACTAGAAATATTATATTCGAGTTGCTGAATTTGTGATGCCAGTGCATCCATGTACGAAGAGGCAACCTCCTCTTCATAAATATCACTATAAAAGTTGCAGTAGACGCACTTCCTTTTACAAAACGGTACATGAATATATAATGAGGTTACCATGAGATATATTATAGAGGAAATAACCGCAGAATTCTATTCATAAAAAAAGCGAGGGGACGTCTTAAAACGCCCCCTCGATGAAAAAATAAATCCTGACTATCTTATTTCTTCAGGTTATCGACAATATCCTTAACGAACTTGCCGGCGATATCCTTGCAGCCAAGACCGAACGCGATCGCTATGCCCAGGCCGATCGACACCAATATCACATTCACTGCAAGCACTATCAGAGTCGACGCTATCTTCAGCTGTTCAATGGCTATAATGATCGCAAATATCACAATGACCATGTGCGTCACTTTAGCCAACAGCTTTGCCTTGTTTATACCGGCATTGCCGGCAGCCGTACGCACTATAGTAGCTATGAAATTAGCCAGGAAAGCCCCTACGATCATGATGAATATCGCGCCTAACAGGTTCGGCACGTATTCCACGAGCTTTGCCACAAGATCAGCGGCGATAGTTAGATTAAGCGTCCCTAAAGCCGTCGCCAACACTATCAATACGATGACCCAGTATATCACCGCCCCTATCAATTCGGACAGGGTTATCTTGATATCGCCGTGCGCCAGTACATTGGATATGCCTGCCTTATCGCTCGCCGAATCAAGCTGCGCGGCTTTAAGCACTCTTATAACTACCGCCTCTAACAACTTAGCGATAAGCCAGCCTATTACTAAAATAAAGATGGCGCCCGCTATAGTGGGTACGTAACTCCATACCCTCACCAGCATGGCCTTAACAGGATCGACCACAACAAACGTCAACCATTCCATACACACCTCCCCTTTTAAAGCTCTCGTCCGTCAAGATCGACAGCCGAAAGCCACCCCTTTTACGATCTTATGGTATATATTATTAAAAGTTTACCACAAAATCCGTTTTTGGCAAGGGTGGAAGGAAAAATTTTCCCGTTCGGGCCGCGGATCTTATCCGCACTTTGAATAACCGCAGGACTTGCAGATCATACACCCTTCGACATGCCATAAGGCGCTTCCGCAGTCCGGACATACGCCGACTATATTACCGGTCTTGGATTTTACGGCCTGCCCGCCTGACATTGCCCCCTCGGGCAGGCGGGCCTTTGCCACTCCTCCGGACCCTTCGGACGCTATCTGGGCGCTATTTTGGCCTGCTTGCGGCGCCGCAGTATCGGTCTCAGGCGCCTTTTTAGCCTTCTCATCCTGCATCCTTCTCTCTATAACGCGCGCTATGGCGTCGCTGCAGGAGAATATCCTGCCGCCTTTTTCCCAGCTGGGCGACGGGCACCTTATCCCGCGAAGCTGCTCGATGATGGAATTCGTATCTATCCCGCTCCTGAAGGCCAGAGAAACGAGCCTTCCGATAGCCTCGAGTTGGCTCATCGCGCATCCGCCGGCCTTACCCATGGAGGTAAAGAGCTCAAACGGCAGGCTCTTTTCATCTACATTTATCGTGACATAGAGATTTCCGCATCCTGTAGCGATCTTGGTCGTAGTGCCGGTTATGACATTAGGCCTTGGCCGCGGCACTATCTT
>JAQUSE010000235.1 GCA_028715235.1 Candidatus Omnitrophota bacterium
AGTTATCGGCGGGAACTTCGCCAAGGTCATAGCCTGGTACGACAACGAATGGGGATATTCGATGAGGGTTGTCGACCTGATCGAGTACATGATCAAGAAAGGTTTGTAGAAAAATATGCTGAGACCCCTCGGCTTCCGGCCTCGGGATCAATTAAAAAATCGCCCAATAAAAAGGGCGATTTTTTAATTGACAAAATGATACTAAGATGGTATCATTTTAATAATCAAAATAGCGGGGGAGAAGTGAAGCTGTTAACGAGGAATACCGATTACGCCGTGAGAGCCGTAATATTCATAGCCGGGAAAAACGGTGAAATCGTCTCCACCGCGGAAATGATCAGGGCCCTGAAGATACCGACGCCGTTCTTAAGAAAGATACTTCAGGCCTTAAGCAGGGCGGGCGTTGTAGTTTCTCAGAGAGGGATAGGAGGAGGTTTTAAATTGGCAAGGCCGGCTGAGAGGATATTTTTGACAGAGATCATACATGTATTTCAGGGTCCGCTTAAGCTGAACGAGTGTCTATTCATGAAGAGCTTGTGCCCCAGGAGAAAGACATGCGCCTTGAAGAGCAAGATAGACGGGATCGAGCGCTATGTTACCGCCGAACTGGAAAGCATAACGATAGGGAACCTCATACGGTAAGGGAGGGCGGTATGGCTAAGAGAAAGATGATTAAGATAGACGAGGATAAGTGTAACGGATGTGCCCTTTGCATACCGAACTGCCCGGAAGGCGCCCTCCGGATCATAGACGGAAAGGCGCGCCTGATAAGCGACCTCTTTTGCGACGGGCTTGGCGCGTGCATAGGCCATTGCCCGCAAGGGGCGATAACTATCGAGGAGCGGGAGGCTGAGAAGTATGATGAGAGAAAGGTCATGAAGAATATCGTCAAGCATGGTAAGAACGTCATAAAAGCTCACCTTGAGCACCTGAAGGAACACGGTGAATCGGGGTATCTAAAAGAGGCGATGGAATTCCTGAAGGAGAAGAGGATAAATATTCCTATTGAAGATGTGTCTCATAACCATGAACAGGCCGCAGGCGCGAAATGCATATCCGGGCTTAGGAATTGGCCCGTTCAGATAAACCTCATCCCGCCGTCCGCTCCTTACCTTAATAATGCGGATCTCCTGGTTGCCGCCGATTGCGTCCCGTTCGCGTACGCTGATTTTCATCAGGAGTTACTAAAGGGGAAGGTCCTCCTTGTGGGTTGCCCTAAGCTGGACGACGCTGAGGTGTATAAAGAAAAGATAGGCCGGATAGTTAAGAATAATAATATAAAGTCGATAACCTATGCGCACATGGAAGTCCCGTGCTGTTTTGGGATGGTCCCTATAATAAAGGAAGCTATAGCGGGATCAGGCAAGGATATACCTTTTAAAACAGTGGTCATAGGTATCAAGGGGGATAGGCTTAAATGATATTCGAATGTCCCGGTTCGCAAAAGTTCAAACATCCGCAGCCCGAAAATGTCACCTGCCCGTTTTGCGGCAAGGACGTAGAAATATGGACGGATGAGGCCGAAGGGACTTGCGATAATTGCAAAAATAAGGTGAGGCGTAAAGAGGGACAGAACTGCCTGGACTGGTGTAAATACGCGAAAGAATGCGTTGGGGAAGATAAATATGATAAGTATATGAAATCGAAATCTGATGGCAAAAAAGAGAAAGGGGCGTGACTATGTTCTGTTATCAATGTGAACAGACCTTCGGCGGAACCGGCTGCTCAAAGGTGGGTATGTGCGGTAAGAATGAAGATATCCAGAGCCTCCAGGATATCCTGCTTTTCGGTTTAAAAGGCATAGCGGCGTACGCTTATCACGCCAGGGAACTCGGCGCCAAAGACGAATCGGTCGACGCCTTTATGCATGAAGCTTTATTCAAGACCGTAACGAACGTAAGCTTCGATCTTTCTCAGCACATCGATATGGTGTTAAAATGCGGGGAGATGAATTTAAAGGTCATGGAACTTCTCGATAAGGCGCATACCCAGAGGTTCGGTCTGCCTTCTCCCGCCGAAGTGAAGACCGGGACAAGGAAAGGGCCCGGAATACTCGTCACAGGACACGACCTTTTGGACCTTTATGGACTCTTAAAACAGACAGAAGGGACAGGCGTCAACATCTACACGCATAGCGAGATGCTTCCTGCTCACGGTTATCCTGAGCTGAGAAAATTCAAACATCTGGCAGGCAATTACGGAGGGGCCTGGCAGGAGCAGAAGAAAGAGTTCTCGTCTTTCAGCGGGGCGATACTTGCTACGACGAATTGCGTCCTCATCCCTCCGCAAAATTCGTATCTGGACCGGCTCTTTACCGTCGGCATTACGGGAATACCCGGAGCGATACATATAAAAGGAAGGGATTTTTCCGCAGTCATAGCTAAAGCCAGGTCATTGCCGCCTTTACACGAGGCAGCCGGCAAGTCTATATGGACCGGTTTTCACCATACTGCCGTATTAGGGCTGGCGGATAAGATAGTCGCCGCTGTTAAATCCGGTAAGATCAGGCGCTTCTTCCTGATCGGCGGATGCGACGGAGCGAAGCCCGGGAGAAATTACTATACGGAATTTGCCGAGAGTGTCCCTAAAGACTGCGTTATACTTACGCTTGCCTGCGGGAAATACCGGTTCAATAAGATGGACTTCGGTTCAATAGACGGCATACCAAGGCTTATCGACATCGGGCAGTGCAATAACGCGTATTCCGCTGTCCAGATAGCGGTAGCGCTTGCGAAGGCTTTTAACTGTAAGGTCAATGACCTGCCGCTCTCTTTTGTGCTGTCATGGTTCGAGCAGAAAGCGGTGGCGATCCTGCTTACGCTGCTCTACCTTGATATAAAAGGTATAAGAGTGGGCCCGACCCCGCCGGCTTTCATTACGCCGAATGTCTTTAAAGTGCTGCAGGAAAAATTCGACTTGAAGCTGATAAAGACGCCGGATGAGGATCTGGCGGATATATTTGGAGAGAAAACCGCGGTTAAAAAATAGAAAGGGGTGATCTGAATGAGAGTGACGATACACTATATGTTAAGGCCGGTCGCGCACTGCAAAGAGGGCTGCGCTAGAAAGTCCTGGGCATGACATTAAACTGCCTATTTTTTTATGTTATGATATAATAAAGGCCGGAGACAGCAGGGTGGAAAAAAGTCAATAAAATAGGACATCAGGCACTCATATATATTCCGGCCATATTATATATTAATCAATAAATATGAACACCGTTTTAAGAAAGTATAATATATGAATAAGCTCTTGCACATTATAGCCTCTCCCCGCGGTAGAGACTCGCGGACGCTTCAGGTCAGCCGCGTTTTCTTGGAGGCGTTTAAGAAGGAGCATCCCGATTGCGCGATAGCTGAGGTAAATGTTTTTGAAGAAGATATGCAGCCTCTCGTGGTCAAGATGGTGTACGGGAAATA
>JAQUSE010000026.1 GCA_028715235.1 Candidatus Omnitrophota bacterium
TCGACAGGGCCTTCGGCGCGTCGGGCGACAGGGTGATCGTCGAAGATTGCCTTGTCGGCGAAGAGGCTTCGATAATAGTCATCTCCGACGGGAAAAATATTGTGCCGCTCGCTTCGAGCCAGGACCACAAGAGGGTGTTCAACAGCGACAGGGGAGCCAATACCGGAGGGATGGGCGCTTATTCTCCCGCGCCGGTGGTCACCGGTGAACTTTTTAAGAAGATACTCGACACAGTGATACATCCCGTAATAAACGGCCTTTCCAGAGAAGGGAAGCCGTATGTCGGGGCGCTCTACGCCGGCATCATGCTGACGAAGAGCGGACCGTATGTCCTGGAGTTCAACGCGCGTTTCGGCGATCCTGAAACGCAGGCGATCATGCCCAGGTTGAAGTCCGACCTGCTTGACGCGCTGGACAAAGCCGTTACAGGCTCTCTCGCCGGCTATAAGATGGAATGGGACCCGAGACCCTGCGTCTCCGTAGTGATGGCGTCGGGCGGCTATCCCGGGAATTATGATAAAGGCGTAGAGATACGCGGGCTGAACGACGCCAGGAAGCTTAAAGATGTGGCCGTCTTCCATGCAGGCACGAAGATGGGAAGCCGCTCTACCGACGGCAAGAACCTCTTCATCACGAACGGCGGGAGGGTTCTGAACGTAACAGCGCTGGGCAAGGATATGTCAGGCGCTATAGAGACCGTATATAACGCCGTAAGGAAGATCAATTTTGATAAGATGCATTTCAGGACGGACATAGGGCATCGGGCGCTTAATAAAGCATAAAAGCAAAAAAGGAAACGATATGTCCAACAAGACTAAAGTAGCGATCATAATGGGAAGCGACTCGGATTTACCGGTGATGACCGAAGCGGCGAAGATACTGGAAGAGAATAAGGCCGGTTTTGAGCTGAAGATACTCTCGGCTCACCGTTCGCCGGACGACGCCGCGAAGTTCGCGAAGTCAGCGCGTAAACGCGGCATCAAAGTCATAATAGCGGGCGCCGGCGGGGCCGCGCACCTGGCGGGCGTCGTCGCCAGCCACACTACGCTGCCGGTCATAGGCGTTCCGATGGAGACCAGGGAGCTTAAGGGCATAGATTCGCTTCTCTCGACTGTGCAGATGCCGTCCGGCATCCCTGTCGCTACAGTCACTATAGGAAAGACGGGAGCGAAGAACGCCGCGATACTCGCTCTGCAGATATTGAGCCTGTCCGACAAGGGCGCGGAGAAGAGGCTCGATGCGCTGAAAAAGCGGCTGGTCGAAGATATAAGGAATAAGAATAAAAAACTTTAAGACGGTAGTGCTTAAGATCGATCCGGTCCATCCGGATAAGAAGGCGATAGCCGCCGCCGCAAAGGTGATACGGTCAGGCGGCCTGGTCGCGTTCCCTACGGAGACAGTTTACGGCCTGGCGGCAAGTCTCCTGGATGAAAAAGCGCTCGATCGGCTTTACAGAGTAAAGAAGCGTCCGCGCGGCAAGCCGTTCACGGTCCACATTTCGGATCCGGCTTGCGTCAGGGACGCCGGTTACAAGATAACGAAAGAGGCGCGGCGCCTCATTAAGGAATTCTGGCCCGGCCCTCTTACTATAATATTGCGATCGCGCCGGGGTAAAAAAATCGGCTTCAGGATGCCGGACCATCGGGTGGCGCTCGAGCTGATAAAAAAGTCCGGTGTGCCGGTCGTTGCGCCCAGCGCCAATATAAGCGGCAGACGCGCCCCTGTCAACGCGGAAGATGTCTTGCGCTCTCTCGGCGGCAAGATCGATATGGTACTCGACGCAGGTCCTGCCGATATAGGGATAGAATCGACAGTGATAGATATGACAGTGACGCCTCCTACGATATTGCGCGAAGGAGCGATAAAAAAAGAAGATATTTTGAAAGCGGTATCATGAGCAATATTAAATCGGTCCTCTTCGTCTGCACCGGAAACTCATGCAGGTCCGTAATGGCGGAAGGGCTCCTGAAAAAACGTTTAAAGGAACTTGGGAAAACCGGGATAGAGGTGAAGTCCGCCGGCGTAAGGGCGATCGCCGGATTCCCTCCGACCGACGAAACGATCAGCGTCATGAAGGAATCGGGCGCGGATGTATCCGGCCACAAGTCGAAGAACCTGACAGACGAGATGATAAAGGCCTCCGACATTATACTGGTCATGGAACCGCTGCATAAATTCGATGTGATAAGACGCGTACCGGATGCTGCGTCCAAGACCTATATCCTGCAGGAATTCGCCGATAAAGGTAAGTCCGGCAAGCATGAAAAAGAGTCCGGCGTGCCCGATCCGATAGGCAATACGATAGACTATTATAAAAAGTGCCTGGACGTGATCAATAAAGAGATAAACAAAATTGCGGAGATGTTATGATGAAAAAGATAGCGATAGGAAGCGACCACGGCGGTTATGAATTAAAACAGAAGATATCGGATTTCCTGAAGGAGGAAGGGTACGGCGTGGAAGATATTGGGACCCACTCCAAGGAATCCTGCGATTATCCGATGATAGGGTTTGAGGTGGCGAAAGCCGTCGGGGACGGCAAGGCGGGCCGCGGCATCCTCATATGCAAGACGGGCGTCGGCATGGTGATAATAGCGAACAAGGTCCACGGCGTGCGGGCCGCGGCGTGTTACGATACGGATATAGCTAAATCATCGAGAGAGCACAACGACTGCAACATCATAGTCCTCGCCGCCAGTTACACCGATTTTAAAAAGGCGAAAGAGATACTGAAGATATGGCTTAAGACCGATCACGCGGGGGACCGCCACGCCAGGCGGGTCAAGCAGATCAGGGAGATCGAATCAACCCTTCGGCTGCGCCGGCCTAAAATTCGGTGATTCGCTCAGGGTTGATGCTGAGCGTCCCTCGGCTTCGCTCGGGGCTAGCCCTGAGTTTGTCGAAGGACGAAGTTGAAGCATCAAAAATAAAGGAACGCTGAAATGGGTAATTTAAAGAAGTCCGATAAAGAGATATACGACGCGATACTGGAGGAAGCCAGGCGCGAGGCGGGCAACCTCGAGCTCATCGCGAGCGAGAATTTTGTAAGCGAGGAGGTGCTGGAGGCGCAAGGTTCGGTCCTCACCAATAAATACGCCGAGGGTTATCCGCGCGCGAGATGGTACAACGGATGCGTTAACGCGGACACGGTCGAAGACCTGGCGATAGCGAGGGCGAAGTCGCTCTTCGGCGCGGAGCATGTCAATGTCCAGCCGCACGCCGGCACGCCGGCCAACATGGTTGTCTATTTCGCTGCGCTTAATGTAGGCGATACCGTGCTTGCCATGGATCTGGCCTGCGGCGGGCACCTTTCGCACGGCAACCCGCACAATTTCTCAGGCAAGCTCTACAATATCGTGCCGTACGGCGTCGATAAGAAGACCGAGATGCTCGATTACGACCGGATCGCGGAACTGGCCAAAGAGCACAAGCCGAAGATGATAGTCGCGGGCGCGTCGGCTTACGCCAGGGAGATAGATTTCAAGAAGTTCAGGGCAATAGCCGATTCCGTCGGCGCGCTCCTCTTCGTCGACATCGCCCACATAGCCGGGCTCGTCGCCGGAGGCGTCCACCAGAGCCCGGTCCCGTACGCGGAGTTCGTCACCTCCACGACGCACAAGACACTGCGCGGCCCAAGAGGCGCTTTTATAATGTGCAAAGAGAAGTTCGCCAGGGCCATAGATATCGGGGTCTTCCCCGGCGCGCAGGGCGGGCCGCTCATGCATATAATAGCCGCCAAGGCCGTATGTTTTAAAGAGGCGATGCGGCCGGAATTCAAGGTCTATCAAAAACAGATCGTCGCCAATGCCAGGGTTTTCGCCGGCGAGATGGCGAAGCTCGGATACAGGATATGCACAGGCGGCACCGATACACACCTCTTCCTGGTCGATCTTACGGATAAGGATATGACCGGTAAGGACGCCGCCGGCGCGCTGGATCGCGCGCGCATCACCGTAAATAAGAACCTCATACCGTACGATCCTAAACCTGCGGCAGTGGCGAGCGGGATCAGGATAGGCACGCCCGCCGTTACGGCGCGCGGCATGAAAGAGGACGAGATGAGGCAGATAGCGCGCCTTATAGATACCGTCCTGAAGGCTCCGGAAGACGGGAAGAAACTGCAGGGCGTCAGGGATGAAGTGGCCTCGCTCGTAAAAAGATTCCCGCTCTATAGTGATCTCATAAAAAAACTGGAGAAGGAATGACCTATGGCTAAAAATTTACGGCCTTCCTGGGATGAATATTTTCTGAGCATCGCGGAGCTTGTATCAAAACGATCGACGTGCCTGCGCCGCAGGGTAGGCGCGGTCCTCGTCAAGGACAAGAGGATACTCGCGACCGGCTATAACGGTGCGCCAAGTTCGATAGAGCATTGCGATAAGACTGGATGTATCAGGGAGAAACTGAAGGTACCGTCGGGCGAGCGCCACGAACTGTGCCGCGGGCTCCACGCGGAGCAAAACGCGTTTCTGCAGGCGGCCCTGCACGGGACGAGCCTGAAGGATTCGACCCTTTATTGCACCACCCAGCCATGCGTGATATGCGCGAAGATGATAATAAACGCCGGCATAAAAGAGATAGCCATAAAAGGCGATTACCCCGATAAGATGTCTAAACGCCTTTTACGCGAAGCGAAGATAAAGGTCAGGATGCTGGGGGCCGCGTTAGTTTTCCTGGCGTTCTGCCAATCGACCTCAGCGGACGGCCTGGACGCGCTTATAGCGGTCGGGAAAAGCCAGGGGGAGATAGCCAGGTCCCATGCCCAGGAGACCAGGAACTACGAAAGCGTTAAGGCCGCGATAGAACGCGGCGCCCTGAAAAAAGGCATGCCTAAAGACAGCATACGCAAGCTTTACGGGGATCCGGTAATAGAATTTAATGACGCGAACGCCGGGAAGGAGAAATGGGTATATAAGGACGCTGCCGGCACTTTTTTTGACGGAATGAAGATCTACCTGATATTCGACGCCGCAGGGAACCTGGAAGATACCCAAATCGTGGAAAAAAAAGAAAGACGAAAAGAAGTGACCTCGATATGAAGAGGCTTGCCCTCCTCTTAATTGCTTGCGCGCTCCTGGCAGGATGCTCCGGTATCCCGCTGAATGAAGGCGGACTTGAGTTAAATAAAAATACCACCGCCACCCTGGATGGAGACGCTGTAGCCAGAGTCACGAACCATTTTTGAGAAAGGAAGAACGGATGAAGATATTCAAGATCATGCTTATCTTATGCGTCACCAACCTTTTTATAGGAGGAGCCTTTGCCGTGGATAACAAGACAGTCGTCCTGGAGACGAACCAGGGGAACATAGAGATAAAACTTATGCCGGAGGTAGCGCCGAAGGCCTGTGAAAATTTCGCCGGCCTTGCGGAGAAAGGATATTACAACGGGACGGTCTTTCACAGGGTCATCAAGGAATTCATGATACAGGGCGGCGACCCTACAGGGACCGGCAGGAACGGCGCGTCTATCTGGGGCATACCATTTCAGGATGAGGTGCGTAAGGACGTCGTTTTCGACAGGCCGGGGCTGGTCGCGATGGCCAATTCCGGGCCTAACACGAACGGCAGCCAGTTCTTCATCACCACCGCGAAGACCCCGTGGCTTAACATGCGCCACACGATCTTCGGCGAGGTCGTTTCGGGTTATGACGTAGTCCAGAAGATAGAGAATACGCGCACAAACGGCGCCGTAAACAAGCCCGTCAGCGAACAGAAGATAATAAAAGCTTACCTAAAATAGACGAGGGGCATATGCGTTGCCCGTACTGCGGGAGCAGGAGAGACTGCGTTATCGATTCGCGCACCGCGAAGGACGGCTTGAATGTCCGTCGCCGCAGGCATTGCCTTAAGTGCAAAAGGCGGTTCACGACGTATGAACACGTCGAGCATATCCCGCTCATGGTAATAAAGAAAGACGGCCGCCGCGAGCCTTTTTCCAGGGAAAAGCTGATGAACGGCATCATCGTCGCCTGCGAAAAGAGGCCCGTAAGCATTAAACGCATAGAAAAGCTTGTGGATGAGATCGAGCGCGACCTGGAGAAGAACCACGACAGGGAGGCCGGATCTAAAGAGGTCGGCGAGCTTGTCATGAAGGCGCTGCGAACGCTGGATGAGATAGCCTATGTGAGGTTCGCCTCCGTGTACAGGCAGTTCAGGGATGCGGGCCAGT
Organism: Candidatus Omnitrophota bacterium; assembly: GCA_028715235.1. Lineage (GTDB taxonomy): Bacteria > Omnitrophota > Gorgyraeia > 2-01-FULL-45-10 > 2-01-FULL-45-10 > JAQUSE01. Next base: position 6,172 of record JAQUSE010000026.1, read on the forward strand.
TCGTCAAGGAGCTGAAGAAATTTTTGAGGTGAGAGGCGGACACTATGCGCGAAGCCCTGTATTACGAAAAGCTCGACACACGGCGCGTCCACTGCCACCTGTGCCCCAATGAGTGTGCGATCCCGCCGGGTGGGAGAGGGGCATGCGGCGTCAGGATGAACAAGTCAGGCGCGCTGTATACCGAAGTATACGGGAAGACGACGGGCGTCGCCCTCGACCCGATAGAAAAGAAACCGCTGTACCGCTACCATCCCGGCGAACATATACTATCGCTGGGCACAAAAGGCTGCAATCTCCACTGCGATTTCTGCCAGAACTGGCACATATCGCAGGAGGTCGACAGCCCCACGCAGAATATCACATCCGAAGAAGTGATCGCGAAGGCTAAGGCCCTCGGCTCGTTCGGCATAGCCTATACCTATAATGAGCCGTTCATATGGTATGAATTTGTCCTCGACACCGCGCGCCTGGCGAAGAAGGGCGGATTCAAGAACGTGCTTGTGACGAACGGGTATGTCAATATGGGGCCTCTCGAGAGCATGCTTCCGGTCATAGACGCGATGAACATAGACCTGAAGTCGATCGACGAGAAGTTCTATTCTAAGATATGCAGAGGGAGCCTCAAGCCGGTCCTGGACGTAATAAAGGCCTCGGCTAAACGTTGCCATGTAGAGCTTACCAACCTTCTGATACCTACCCTTAACGATTCCGAAGCGGATGTCGCGAAGATGGTCGACTGGATATATACAAACCTGGGGAGCGATGTGCCCCTTCACCTGTCCCGTTATTTCCCGTGCTACAGGATGAACCTGCCGCCGACGTCTTTAACGTCACTGAGCAGGGCGGAATCGATAGCGAAGAAGAAATTGAAGTATGTGTATGTGGGGAACGTGTAATCAGTCTAACTGAGTTAGTGATTAAGCGATTTTCCGGTTAAGTAAGGCGCTTGCGATTAAGCGATTAAGTCGGACTTAATAACTTAATCGCTAAGAGGGTTTGACTTCAAAATCGCTTAATTACTACCTTGACGAACTGCGTTTATCTATAGTACTTCTCGTAATCGCTCAGGTCTATATTCAATTTGGCCTTCTTTTTCAGTGAATTTATCCAGCCCTCCAAAACCTCTATCCTCTTTTCGTTGATGAGCTTATTCTTATACTCTTCCTTCTCCTTATCGAATTTTTCAGCGTCATACGGTGCTATCTCGAGGATCTTGAATATTACGGCGCCTTTCCTGGCGTCGACGACCTCCGATATCTCATTCTTTTTCAATTTAAACGCGGCGTCTACCAGGGCAGAGCCTTCTCCGATGCCTTCGACATAGTCCGGTCTGGAAAACAGTTTCGTCTGCTCGAGCGAAAAGCCAAGCTCGGATACCGCGTCCTCGAAGCTCAAAAAATCCATGTTCATCTCTTCTACTATCTTCTCGCGGAGTTCCCACGCGTAATCCGTCGCAAGAGGTTTGGCCCGATCCAGCGCCAGGCGCGTCTTTACGCTTTCGTATACGTCCTTGAGTTCCGCGGTCTTCAACGTGATCTGCTTCGTCTCCGGATCCTTCGCCGGCATCAGGAACTCAGATCCGTGTTTTTCATAGTAATCGTTTATCTCGCTGTCTTCTACCTTTGACTTGTCCATGAAATTCTCCGCGGGAATGATGACGTAAACAAGCGCGTATTTTTCGTTATTTTTCCGGTAGTCATCCAGCGCTTCCGCGTCGGCCACCTTAATATCTTTCGCGACGATGTCGTGCATCTTCTGTATGGTGAGGTTCTCCCGCATGACCTCTTCGAAATTCCTAGGGTAAAGGCCCAGATTATTACGCAGGACATATTCGTACAGCCTGTCGTCAAACTTGCCGTTCCTGACGAACATGGGATGCGTCTTTATGGCCTTTATCACCTCCGCGTCTGTTACCTTTATCTTATTCTTCCGCGCTTCCCCGGCCATCAATATCCTGTCCCATGCCAGCCTTCCCATCAGATCCTTGTCCTTCATGAACATATCAAGAGCCTGTGGCTGGTTGAAGTAATTCATAAGTATCTGCGCCTTTACGCAGTTGAGACTTTGGGCGAACTCATCAAAGGTCACTTTCTTATTGTCTACAAGGCCGGCGTATTTCGGCCCTTTACTTTTCCCGCCGCCAAGGTTGCCCGTTCCCCACAGGACGAATGCCGGCATTATCAGTATCACGAGCGCCCAGAATACTATCTTCGATATGTGTTTTTGTCTCAATATCTTAAGCATCGCTTCCCCCGATTTGCTACAGTTTTTGATAGAACTACATCTACATCATCCGATTATATGGCATAATACCTTTTTGTTCAATAACTAATTTTTCTACCCGTTCTGCCCCCAAACTTACCTTGACTTTTATACCCATATTATGTAAAATAATTCAATATGAAAGAGAAGAGCTTAAAACTTAAATTGGGCCTGCCCAAGGGTAGCCTCCAGGAGGCTACCGTAAGGATGTTCCGCAAGGCCGGCTTCTATGTCGGCATAAGCGAACGGTCTTATTTCCCGTCAATAGACGACGACCGGATAGAGTGCATACTCTTCAGGGCGCAGGAGATGTCCCGCTATGTCGAGGATGGCATACTCGACGTAGGCATAACGGGCAACGACTGGATACTGGAGAACTCTTCCAATGTCGTGAGGGTCGCGGAACTGATATACGCGAAACAGAGCATGAGGCCGGTGAGATGGGTGCTTGCGGTCCCCCAGGATTCCAAAATAAAGAGCGTAAAAGACCTTAAGGGCAAATCTATCGCCACAGAACTTGTCAATGTGACGAAATCCTATTTGAAGAAGAATAAAGTGAAGGCGAATGTCGAATTCAGCTGGGGCGCGACCGAAGTCAAGGCCATTGTCGGAGTGGACGCTATCGTAGAGGTCACGGAGACGGGGTCATCGCTTCGGGCGAACAAATTAAGGGAGATCGCTACGGTGTGCGAGTCGACGACTCAGCTCATCGTCAACAGGAAGAGCTGGATGATACCGTGGAAGAGGGACAAGATAGAGAACCTGGCGATGCTCCTGAAGGGCGCGATACTGGCCGAAGAGAAGGTGGGGCTTAAGATGAACGTCGCGAAGAAAGACCTGAAGGTCGTTCTGGGGCTTCTGCCGGCGATGAAGAAACCGACGATATCGAACCTGGTAGACTCCGACTGGGTCGATATAGATACGATAATAGACGAGAAGGTAGTGAAGGACCTGATACCGAAATTGAAAAAAGCAGGCGCCGAGGGGATCATCGAGTACCCTTTAAACAAGGTGATTTATTAGTCATAAATTCTAAGCACGAAATCCGAAATTCGAAACAAATTCAATCTTTCGAATTTTCAAAACTGCTGTTTTGGTCGTTTGAATTTTGGTTATTTGATGTTGTTTCGTATTTCGATATTCGTATTTCGGATTTATAGTTTACTAGGAGGTGATATCCAATGCCTTGCGGACGTAAGCGTAAAAGAGCGAAGATGGCGAAGCATAAAAGAAAAAAAAGGATGAGAAGAGACCGCCATAAAAAGAAATAAGTCGTAAGCTGTAAGTTGTAAGTTTTAAGTTAAAAGCTTACAACTTACGACTTACAGCTTATAACTAAACCTCTGTTTAAGAGTCACTATAGTGCGCGCGACAAAATATATATTTTCCCTGGCAGTTCTCATTACACTTCTAATATCCACGGTCGATTTAGATGCTGTAATAGACATTTCCGCCAAAAAAAATCCGCTCTCGTTATGGGAAACGGTCGTCCAGAAGGTCCGCCCGACGAATGCGTTTTCCAGGTCGCTAGCCCATTTCACGATGGGCGTTATCAACGATAACGAGTCCAAGCCCGAAGACGCTATCCGGGAATACAAAGAGGCGATAGAGTCCGAGCCCGGCGTAAGCTACCTGCATACGAGGCTCGCCATAGATTATATACTTCTTAAGAAAGAAGACGACGCCGTCGAAGAATTGAAGACGGCCAAATCGCTTGACCCCTCCGACGTGAGGCCGAAGTTCCTCCTGGCGTTGACATATACGTCGCTGGGTATGCTTGAAGAGGCGCGCAGAGAGTACGAAGAGATAGCGCGGCTCGACCCGAACTCCATATGGGCGCTAAGTTCTTTGGCGGACATATTTGTATTACAGAAGAAGATGGCTGAGGCTGCCGCTGTATACGAGAAGCTTCTCGAGGATAAGAAAGACTCCGCCGTCCTGTATTTCAACCTTGCGGTCATCTACTCGAGGATGGAGAGGACCGACGAGGCCATAGAGATGCTTAAAGAGGCGGTCTCGGTAGACGGCGAATACGTCGAGGCGTATATAGGGCTCGGCATATTATATGAGATGAAGAAAGACCTCCCCGGCGCCATCCGTAATTTCGAAACGGCTCTTGAGAAAGATCCTCTGAATACGAAGCTATATCACCACATCGGCATCTTATATTATAAAGATAAGAAGGTAGACAGGGCGATAAAGAAATACGAGCTCTTGCTGAAGAATAATCCCAACGATCTCGACGCTTACATAGAGCTTTCGAATATATATCTGGGCGAAAAGAGGCCGCAGGACGCGATAAAGGCGCTCGACGCCGCGTTGGAGAGGGGTTCGAAGGAAGCGAGCCTGTATATAGCCCTGGGATTTACGTATACTGTCCTGGAGAGATACGATGAGGCGCTGAAGTTCTATAACACGGCGCTTGAGATAGATAGAGATGACCCGAAAGTCCATTTTTATCTCGGAGTCCTTTATGAAAAGAGAGGCGACAAAGAATTGGCCGCCGGAGAACTCAGGGAAGCGATAAGATTAGACCCGGATTTTGCGGACGCCTGTAATTACCTTGGGTACATGCTGGTAGAAAAGGGGGGAGCCTTGGACGAGGCCATCCTCCTTATAAAGAAGGCGCTGGAGACAGATCCCGATAATGCCGCTTATATAGATTCTCTCGGATGGGCGTATTTTAAGAATGGCATGACGGATGAGGCGCTTACGGAATTGGAGAAGGCGTTAAAGCTGGAACCGGGCGATCCCGAAATAAGGGACCATCTCGGTGAGGCGTACCTTAAGAAAGGTATGAAGGGTAGGGCAAGGGAAGAGTGGAAGAAGGCGCTCGAACTTAAACCCAGCAAGGATATGCAGGATAAAATTAGAGAGAAGCTGAGAAAGGCAAGGTAGGTTACGTAATGTTACGTAAAGTTAGTGAATGTTACGTAAGGTTACAAAAGTCTACTAACCTTACGTAACCTTAATTAACCTTCACTAGCCTTATGTAACCTTTTAATAGCGAGACCACATGAATAAACCCAACATATTAACTCTGAAAAAGAAAGCAGTAGATATACGCAAAGACATCCTGAAGATGTTGATGATTGCCGGTTCGGGTCATACTGGCGGCAGCCTTTCCATCGTCGAGATATTGATCTCGCTATACTATTATAAATTAAAACATAATCCCAAAGATCCCGGCTGGCAAGGGCGGGACAGATTTCTTTTGTCAAAAGGGCACGGATGCCCGGCGCACTACGCCGTCCTGGCCGATCTAGGATATTTCCCTAAAGATATGCTCTGGACGCTTCGCAAATTCGGCAGTAAACTGCAGGGCCACCCCCAGATAGGCCTGCCGGGAGTGGAAGTGTCGAGTGGTTCTCTGGGGCAGGGGCTGTCGATAGCGAACGGTATGGCGCTCGCCTCCCGCCTCGACAAGACAGGCATGAGGGTGTATTGCCTGATGGGCGACGGCGAGACGAACGAGGGCCAGGTATGGGAAGCGGCCATGACGTCAGCCCACTACAAACTCGATAACGTATGCGCTCTAATAGATTTCAACAAGCTGCAGATAGACGGTTTTTGCTGTGACGTGATGGACATGGGGCCGTATATCCATAAATGGAAAGACTTCGGCTGGCATGCCATCGAAACAGACGGCCATGATATTGCCAAGCTGATGGACGCGCTCGATGAGGCCTCCGGCGTAAAAGGCAAACCGACTATAATCATAGCCCATACCATAAAAGGTAAAGGCGTTTCATTTGTAGAGAACAAGGCGGAATGGCATGGTGTAGCCCCGAAGAAGGAAGAATATGAACGGGCCATTGAAGAGTTGGATAAGCAGTTAAAAGGGCTCTAGTTTCTTGAGTTATTTGCGTTTGTTGCGTTCAACGCAATAAACGCAATGAACTCAATGAACGCAATAAACCATAGTCAATTTACAAGGAGTTAATTATGTTATCCAGAAAAATGAAGATGTATATCAAGATGTATTGGGTGAGGATCGTCATCATACTTGCCGTGGTCCTGGTGGGATTCCTGGCGGTGTGGGGGCTCATGTCGCTCGAGTCTTTCTACAGGAAGATCACGCTCGCGACGATGCCGATCAACCTTATAATGGTAGCGCTGAACGCCACCATATTCGTGTTCATGTACATGATGTTCATGCAGGGCGGGCTTGCCAAGGTGTCGAAGTCGACGATAAAGGGCGAGCGCGTCA
>JAQUSE010000236.1 GCA_028715235.1 Candidatus Omnitrophota bacterium
AGGTGCTTCGGCGGATTTCGCCATGAATAGTTTAAGGTCGGGTTTAGGCTCAACAATTTATTGCGCTAAAACTGACTGAGATTGCCCGCATAGCTCAATTGGCAGAGCAGGACACTCTTAATGTCAAGGTTCCAAGTTCGATTCTTGGTGCGGGCACCATATAAAGTTTTGTTTAAGTGCTGATTATAAGGTTTAAGTCCAGGAATCGAAGCCGTCGAGCGCCGACCAACGGAAGGAAAAGCGCTATGCGCGAAAGCGAGACGGCTGGCTACGCAGGCGAGCACCGCGAGCCGAAGTAGCCGATTCTTGGTGCGGGCACCAAATTTAGCCAGAGTTTAACATTAGCTAAATTTGTCCCGAGAAGCAGTATTTTACTTAAGCTGCGAGGGACTAAATATAAATAAAGCTGGATTGATCTTTATTTTGACGAAAGCTTAATTGTTTTTCCCTCGGACATTCTTAATGTTCGTAATTTCTCAAGAGAGAAATTACGAACGCATAGGTTGTCCTCGGGACGCAAATTTTCGGAGAAAATTTTCAGGCGGCGGTAATTCAGTGGTAGAATGCGACCTTGCCAAGGTCGATGTCGTGGGTTCGAAACCCATCCGCCGCTCCAAATTTTACAGCAGTCTTGCTCAAGTAAAATTTGTCCCGAGGAAGCTGCAGTTGAACTTTATGCTGACGAGGGGCTACCTTAAAAAAGACTGTAGAGCGCTCGAACGGGGTAAGATATTTCGGCAGCTAAAAATCCTCTCGAGGGATCGGATTTTTAACGCTGCCTCAATATCAAATTTGTACGCAAATCTGACGCTAGAATAAAAAGGAGGCAGCATCCACATGAAGATAATGGATTTTTTGAACAAGAAAGCCGTCGCTGGAAGCCTGAAATCGACGGATAAAGAAGGCGTTATCAGGGAACTGGTAGACCTTCTGGCTAAGGCAGACGAGATAAAGAACAAGGAGGAACTTGTAAAAGCCCTTATGATGAGGGAATCTCTGGGATCGACGGGTATCGGCCAGGGGATCGGTATACCGCACGCTAAATCCCAGAATGTGAAGAACCTGGTAGCCGCATTTGGGCTGTCCCAGAAGGGAGTGAACTTCGACTCTCTAGACGGGGAGCCTGTCTATATATTCTTTTTGCTCATAGCGCCCGAGGAGTCTGCAGGCCCGCATCTGAAAGCACTCGCCAGGATATCCAGGATGCTTAAAGACAAATTTTTCAGGGAGATGCTCAAGAAGGCCAAGGACGAAAAAGAGATACTCCACATAATTCAGGAAGAAGACTCCAAAAAATATTAAAAAAGAAGAATATCCTCCTTTTTTAATTTTCTAAAAAGGCGCTGAAGATAGTGAAAATATTAAATGCTTTTAAGTGGCTGTATCCGGGCATGTGGGTCAAGCGGTGGATCACATTGACCGTCTTCGGTATCATAATGATATCGATGGGATTTGTTACCGTACTGCTGGAGCAACACCCTAAGAACAAGACATTTGCGGGCATTATTATAATAATAGGTATATTGGCTGTAGTCACGGGAATAAAACGTATAATAAAATCTCTCGTGCTGGTTTTTCTGCCCCAGGGCAACGATGAACTTGTCGACAAGATATACCAGAAAAGGATCCTGGAAAAAGGGCCGAAGATAGTCGTAATAGGCGGCGGGACGGGGTTGTCGACGCTGCTGCACGGATTGAAAGAATATACCAGCAACATTACCGCCATAGTCACCGTATCCGATGATGGGGGATCGTCGGGTAGATTGAGGAAGGAATTCGACGTCCTGCCTCCGGGAGACATAAGGAATTGCCTCGTCGCGCTTGCCGACGCGGAACCGTTGATGGGCAAGCTTTTCCAGTTCCGGTTCGAAGAAGGCGGCGAACTCGGCGGGCATAGTTTCGGGAACCTTTTCATAACGGCGCTATCCAAAGTTACGGGAAATTTTGACGCGGCTATCAAAGAATCCAGCAAGGTCCTGGCAATAAGAGGAAGGGTGCTGCCTTCTACGCTGGATAAGGTTACTCTGGTGGCGGACCACCTGGACGGTAGACAGACGATCGGCGAGACCAGTATTGCGTCCGCCGGAAGCCCAATTAAAAAGATACATTTAAGGCCTGTAAATTGCAGGCCTACCGATGAGGCTATAGACGCCATCAGGAAAGCGGATACCATTGTGCTGGGGCCGGGGAGCCTGTATACAAGCATAATGCCGAACCTGCTGGTAGGCAGGATCTACAAAGAGATACTTGAGTCCAGGGCGGTAAAAGTATACGTCTGCAATGTGATGACGCAAAAGGGCGAGACGGACGATTACAAGGCGAGTGACCATCTCAAGGCCATGGTGGAACACGGAGCTCCGGGCATCGTCGATTACTGCATTATAAATACCGCAAAGATCCCGGAAGAGATGGCGGAAAAATATAAGGCGGAGGAGTCATATCCGGTCGTTCCCGATTCCGATAATTTAAAGAAGATGAAATGCAAAGTAGTGGAAGCCCATATAGTTAACAGCAGTGATTATGTGAGGCACGACCCGGCCAGGTTGGCAAAAATAATAATCGACCTGGTAACGAGTTTAAAGAAATCTAAAGGATGAAATGTATGACCGTTGAGAAGACGATAATGATAAAGAACAAACAGGGGTTGCACGCCAGGCCGGCGGCGCTGTTTGTGCAGATCGCAAACAAATTCAATAGCGACATTACCATAGCCAAAGGGAAGCAGAAGGTCAACGGCAAATCCATAATGGGGATAATGATGCTTGAGGCCGGCGCCGGGGCCAAGATAGTGATAGCGGCTAACGGCGAGGACGCCGAGCGGGCGATCGCGGAACTCGAGAAGCTGTTGTTGAGCGACAATATCGAGGACTTTGTCATATAGCAGCGTCCGCGGCGAGGGAATATGATGAATAAGAAAAAAGAGATAACACTGAAAGGCATTCCGGCTTCGCCGGGCATAACTATCGGCAAGGCATTCCTTTTCGGAAGAGAGCAATATACTATCTCCAGGCGCAATATCAGGGATGAGCATATCCCTTCGGAGATAAAGCGTTTCAAGGACGCCCTCGTCCAGACCAAGAACGAGATAATCGATATAAAAAAGCGCATCTCCGAAGAGATGGGAGTAGAGCACGCCCAGATATTCAGCGCGCACCTCCTGGTCATAGACGACAGTATGTTGATAGAAGAGGTGGTGTCGAGACTGAAGAGGGAAAAACTCTCGATAGAATACGTATTCCAGGACGTCCTGAAGAGATATATCAAAGTATTCTCGGAGATGGACGACGAATATCTGAAGGAGCGCATAAGCGATGTAAACGACGTCGGCAGGAGGATACTGAAAAACCTTA
>JAQUSE010000237.1 GCA_028715235.1 Candidatus Omnitrophota bacterium
ATATTACCAAAATCTACCCTTGAGGCATTTTTGATATTTTTAAGTCATTGGGCGAAAGGCAAATTTTGCCGCGCCCCAAAATTTGCCTTTCGCCCTCGAGTCTTTTTGCGTGGGGGCTCGGCGACCCGCCGTTCACGAGATCATTTTGGCTTGCAGCAGGCGGGTGCGGACGAGCCTGTAGAGGCGTGCGGTTTTCGTGTTGTAGCTTGTAGGGCGAGGACGCGAGAGTCCCGCCGTCTGAGGGATTTTTCGGGTCGCAGGCGGGACGATGCCGAGCCTCGGGTTGAACGTTTTTTAGATTGCTTCGGCCTGTTTCGCAGGCCTCGCAATGACGGCGGTGGACTTAAAATGCGTTCGAACGAATTCGAGAACGCACCGCCATCATTTTCTCATGAAAATGATGGCGGATGCCGAAGCCCCTGGCTTCGACGCCGCCAGTTTTCGCCGTCGATTAAGTCAGGCGAAAACTGTCCCGAGCGAAGCCGAGGGACGAACCATCAAAAATGCCTCAATGGTAGATTTTGGTTAAAGTTTTTTAATTCTCTCGTCAGTTCTTTTTTCGTGGGCAAATACAGTTTATATTTAGAGGCGAATATCTGCTTATTCCCATGAGGTAGTGTATAGCGGACGACAGCTTCCTTTTTACGCTCGCAGAGAATAAGCCCAACCGTTGGATTGTTATTTGGCTGTATAATCTCTCGATCGTAATAATTGACATACATCTGCATTTGGCCTATATCCTGATGGGTGAGCTTTCCTATCTTTAAATCAACGAGGACATAACATTTCAGGATAGTGTTGTAGAATACTAGGTCGATATAAAAGTGATCCCCATCCAGAGAAATGCGTTTCTGCCGGGCAACAAAGGTAAAACCCTTGCCTAACTCAATCAAGAATTTCGATAAATTATCTATGAGGGCCTGCTCTAGCTTGCTTTCATAAAGTTTTGGATCAGCTGAGAGGCCAGTAAACTCCAAAACATACGGATCCTTTATCATATCCGCGTACGTCTGCAGTTCCTGGCCTTTGCGGGCCAGATTCATAAGGCCTTTTTTGTCTTTGCTTAAAGCAAGGCGTTCGTAAAGGAAAGACCCCGTTTGGCGCTCCAATTCACGCGATGACCACTTATTAGTTATACATTCAATCTCGTAAAAAGACCGGGCATTGGGATTGTCGATACGCATTAGGATGCGGTAATGCGTCCAACTCAATTCGAGACGCAGCGCGTCTCGAATTGGATACGTAAGATAAAACTGTCGAATTTTGCGCAAGTTAGTTTCTTCAAAGACCTGGCCAAATTCCGTGGTAAGCCTTTCTGAGAGTCTAAGAAGGACCGATTCTCCATATTGGGCCTTATGTCTTCCATTCTGCTCATCGTCAACAATCTCCTTGCCGATATGCCAATAGGCGATAACCATCTCGGTATTAACGGCATGAGCGATATTACCTCTGGCGATTTCAATGATTTTACGGATCCGATCATAAAGTCTGCTCTGTTGCCTTAGATTCCCCTTCATTTAAAGACCTCCTTTGTATTTGAGTAAAAACAAAAAATCCCGCCCGAATCTTTTTAAGATTCAAGCAGGATATAGTATCCTATTTCAGACGCAAACCCAATATACCATATTGTATATTTATGTCAAGATGATTTATACTCCGAAGCCGCTCATAAAGGATAAGGTCGCGGCTTTTATAATCACCGGAGGCCAGGATAACGTCCAGGCAGTCGCGGGGAACATGATGATGTTCTTCAGTGAGCTCGGATTCTTGTTTCCCCGGAACCCCTTTATAGTGCATAGCCGCGGTTGGGAGGCCGAGGACATGGACAATAACGTAAATTATGTCGCGTCGAGTAAAGAACTTAAGCGGCAAGCCGGAGACCTTGTCGAACGCGCGGTGGCCGCATCCAAAGAACTGCTGAAGTTAGAAAAAAAATAGTAGGCTTCCAGGCCTTGCCAATTATGATTTCATAGGGTATACTTCAATTGTTGTTGGAGCAGTTTTGTAGCGGCGTATTTTTTTTCTCTACTTAGTAAAAAGGTTTAAAAATAGGAATATCATAATAAATAGGAGATGAATATGAAATGCACTTGTTGCGGTAAGCATATCGATGAGGTCGATTGTTCATGCAAGATGTGTACGGTCTGCGGATGGGATATTCCCGCGAAAGATCCGGCGCTTGAGAACAAGGAGGGCGCCGCGTAAGATATAAATGGAGGAGATGGAGCGATAGCGGAAGCCATCAGGCCTATCACCTACAAAAAGACCCCCGGAGTTGAGGGTCTTTTTTGTTTTTACATGACATGAACGAAAATAGATTTGCCTGACGAGGCGATACGTGATATAATTGTATCATATTATGAAGCGATTAGAGAGGCTAATCGCTTCAACCGCAAAAGGCAAAAAAATGAAGTATATATGGGAACGCAAAAACTGGTTCGATTTTAAATATGACAAGGCCCGCCTGCTTAAGCCACTCGGAGAATTGAGGGTTTTGCAGGGGAGGTTGTTGGGGCGCGTCGCATCCCTTGGTATTAAGCTTGAAACCGAAGCTCAAGCCGACATATTGGTAGAAGAGACCATCCGGACCGCGGAGATCGAAGGGCAGAGGCTTGACCGGAACGCGGTCCGCTTCTCGGTTGCCGTTAAGCTCGGCCTGCCCAAGGGCGTCGGCGCGCATGACCGTAATATTGAAGGACTTGTAGATGTCCTATTGGACGCCGTTCGTTTTCATGACAAACCTTTGACGATGGAACGGCTCAACGGCTGGCATGCCGCGCTATTTCCTTCCGGACATTCGGGGTTAAGGAAGATCAAGGTAGGAAAGCTGAGAGGCGATGAGCCTATGCAGATAGTATCCGGTCCTATCGGCAAAGAAAAAGTGCGTTTCGAAGCGTTGTCAAGGCAGCGGCTCGACGAAGAGATGAGATTGTTCCTGAAATGGTGGAATTCGCCGGCAGGCGCTATGGATGGTCTACTGCGCGCGGCAAGCGCGCATCTGCGTTTTGTAACGATACATCCTTACGAAGACGGCAACGGCCGGTTGGCGCGGGCCCTGACCGATATGGCTTTGGCCCATGACGAGAAGTTGAAAGTCAGGTTTTACAGTGTTTCTTCCGAGATCATGAAGACGAGGAATGAATATTATAAGATCCTCGAAGACGTTCAGAGATGCCGGATCGATGTGACACAATGGTATCTATGGTTCATTAAATGCGTTACCGCGTCTATCGAGCACTCGCAGAGTATCATCGCCAACATATTCGCGCGGGTCGATTTCTGGAATCAGCATGCCCAAATCGGACTTGGCGAGCGGCAG
>JAQUSE010000238.1 GCA_028715235.1 Candidatus Omnitrophota bacterium
GCCAGGATAGCCCTCCATGACAGGATCGCTGGTACGAGGAAGTTCAGGAAGCCGGTCGCGGTAGTCCGCGATGGCAAGCTATATCCGGTCGATGAGGAAGGCTTTGTGCTGCCCAGCATGGATATAGGGTCGCTGAAGGACCTGCCGGTGATCGATGGGGTCGACATCAGATATGACGAAAGGCGGGGCAAAAAGAATACTTCGGGAAATCTGAAGCTGGCGCTGGAGCTTTTAAGGAATATAAGGGAGGTCAGGCCGCTGACGGAATATGGGTTGGCCGGGATAGATGCGAAGGACGGCAAGAACCTCTCGTTCCTGCTTAAGAGCGGCACTAAAGTGATAGTGGGGTCTGAGAATTTTAAAGAGAGGCTATGGCTTCTGGAGAAGACATTGAAGGATCCGCGGCTTGTCTTGGACAGGATCGAATATATCGACGTCCGTTTTAACGACGCGGTGGTAGGGCCGAAATGAGAAAGATGCGCGTTATAACGGGTTTGGATATAGGGTCTTCAAAGACATCGGCGGTAGCCGCCGGCGTAGACGCCTCCGGCGATCTCGTTGTGCTGACGCATGCATCCGGTCCGTCGAACGGCATCTCGAGAGGAGCGATAGTCAATATCAATGAGGCTGTGAATTCCGCGTCGGCTGTCTTGAATAAGCTGCGCGACAAGGTGCCTGCGGGGCTGGGAGATATATACGTTAACATCAATGATGAAACGGTCAAAGGCAGCTCGTCCAAGGGTATGATAGCGTTGTCCTTGAGGGGTCGCGAGGTCACAAAGCTCGATATGGAAAAGTGCGTCGACGTGGCCGGGACGATACACCTTCCTATGGAAAGGGAGATCATCCATAGGATAGTGCATAAGTTTTCAGTGGACGACCAGCCTTCGATAAAAAATCCACTCGGATTATACGCATCGCGCTTAAGCTGCGAGGTTTACGTTGTGACCGCGGACGCAAATCACATACAGAATATATTTAAGTGCGTCAATAACTCCGGCTATAGCGTGAAAGATATAATATTTACGGGCGTTGCCGAAGGACAATGCCTCCTTGATAAGGATGAGAAAGAGGATGGGGTAGCGCTTGTGGACATCGGCGATTCCCTGACCGACATATGGATCTTTTTTGAAGGCTCTATGCGTAGGTTTGATATCATTCCTTTGGGCGCGAGGGACTTCAAGGGCGATTTTAAAGAGAATAGCAAGTTTGTCGAGATGAAATCGAGGCTTAATACAAGCATAAAAGATTTTGTCAATTCAGGGGGCAAGGTCTCTTCGGTAGTCCTTACGGGCGGCATGTCGTTTACAGAGAACCTTGCGGAATCGCTTGAAGAGGTATTGTCGCTGTCGGTCAAGATGGGCGTGGCCAAGGGGATAAGGGGAGATATCACAAGCGCTGAAAGCGTCAGGTTGTCGGGCGCCATCGGACTTGTAAAGTGCGGCCTAGAGAGATACGCCGGGAAGGCTTTCGCGTCAAAGAGATTTGTCAGGAACCTTTCTGAAAGAGTCGTAGATATATTCAATAACTATTTCTGAAGAAAGGATGAATATGGAAAACAGGTCAAAGATACTTGTTGTTGACGACGAACAGGAATTCCTTTCTTTTATGAAGGAACACCTGGAGCTTCACGGCTATGACGTTGTCCTGGCATGTGACGGCGAAGAGGGGATCGTCTGCGTCAAAAAGCATAGCCCGGACCTTATCATATGCGACATAAGGATGCCTAAACAGGATGGATTCTATGTCCTGCGTGAACTGCGCCATTCAGGCGACTCAAAGACGCCTTTTATCATGGTGACCGCTTTTGACGATTTCAATAAGACAAGGGATGCCTATAACGAGGAGGCGGACTTCTATCTTACGAAACCGGTCGCGGTGAATGTCCTAATGAATAACATTAAGACCCTCCTCAGCATTAAGGCCAACAGGCTGTAATCTCCGCCTCAAAATCCTTTGACTTTTGACGACCTTTATGTTAATTTATCCTCCTTCGCTCTTAAAGCAGTCAGACTCAAGAAGAGCTTCGGAGGACGGGTTCCGTTATTATGGTTGCCGAAAACCTGAAACGCGTAACCGACAGGATTACAAAGGCTTGCGAAAGGTCGGAAAGGCCTGTTTCGAGCGTCTTTCTCGTATGCGTAACTAAGGAGGCCGCGCTTGAAGCGATCGCTGAGGCCCTGAGCCTTGGAGTAACGGCGATCGGAGAGAACAGGGTCCAGGATGCTCTTACCAAATACAGGTCCGTAGGGAACAAGGCGGTCTGGCACCTCATAGGTCATCTCCAAACGAATAAGGTAAAAGACGCTTTAAAGATATTCTCATTGATACATTCCGTGGATAGTATACGTCTCGCCCAGGAAATAGACAAAGAGGCGTTTAAGCTGGACAAGGTCCAGGATGTATTGATACAGGTTAATGTGTCGGGCGAAGGAACGAAATTCGGGATAAGGCCTGAGGATACAATAGAGTTTTTTAAAACTCTATTATTATATCCTAATATAAATGTTAGAGGTTTTATGACAATAGCGCCGGATTCGGACGATCCTGAGAAGGCAAGACCTTATTTTCGCGCTCTCAAGCAGTTGCTCGACCAAATCAATAACTTACAGCTTACAGCTTACAGCTTACAGCTATTATCCATGGGCATGACCAATGACTTCGAGGTTGCCATAGAAGAGGGGTCGACAATGGTTAGGATAGGAAGGGCGATTTTTGGGGAGTGAGACGTAGTTTTGTGATTAAGTGATTAAGCAATTAAGCGATTAAGTGATAAAAATTAATACTTAATCGCTGACTTAAAAGAGACAGGTATTTACATGATGACTAAAAAAATCGGGATAATAGGCTGCGGGAACATGGGTGAGGCGCTCCTGAGACGTTTATCCGAGATCATGGAAAAGAGCACTTCTATAATGGTCAGCGAGATGGACGCTGCGCGAAGGGACTATATCCAGACTAAGTATAGGATGATCGTGGAGATAGACAATAACGTTGTGGTCAAATTTTCCGATGTCATTATCCTGGCTGTCAAGCCAAAGGACCTTGACGAGGTCCTCAGCAAGGAGATCTGTTGCGGCGTATCGAAAAAAAAGCTTTTGATATCGATAGTAGCCGGTATAGCGACCAGGCACATAGAGAAGGTCGTGGGCGCAGACGTCCCTGTGATAAGGGTCATGCCGAATATGGCCGCGACGGTAGGCGAGGCGATATCGAGCATAAGCCGGGGCAGCGCCGCCGGGAACGAGCACGCCGAGACGGCGAAGCAGATATTTTCTACGGTCGGGAAGGTCATCGAGGTCGATGAGAAGATGGT
>JAQUSE010000239.1 GCA_028715235.1 Candidatus Omnitrophota bacterium
AATTTTTGCGCGGAACTACGATACCGCTAAAAAGACCCTGGGGGATATAATAATACACCAGCACGACAAGGCCGAGAATCTCGTGTCCAAGCTCACTGCCCAAAGCGGCACATGGACAGAGGACGGATGGAAGTTCAAAAAGGTCATAATGTGGAAGATAGATAATTCGGGCAGGATACTGCAGGAACCCTTATTCTTCGATGAGAGGATAATCGCCCTTAAAGAGAAGCCCTCCGATTTCGCTAACCGGGAATGGCGCGCCGATTACATGAGTCACAGGGAGTTAAAGAATTACATAAAAAATTTTGAGGGCACTGGAACAAGGCTGATTAAGAGCCTGCAGGTAGACCTGCATTACAAGGTAGCTTTTTCTCTCATAAGCCTTATAATCATACTGATAGGGGCGCCGTTCGCTTTGATAACTACCCGCGGCGGCGTTTTGATAGGCATGGGCATGAGCATAGCGATAGGCCTCCTCTACTACGCCTTTATCGCCATAAGCCTCGCGTTCGGAAAAGCGGGGTTTCTGCCTCCTGTAGTTGCGGCATGGTCCGGCAACGTCGTATTCACTATCCTCGGAATATATCTGATAAATAAGAGAAGTTAGTCCGCGCCTTCGTGGCTTATCTCTACTTTACCTTCGGGCATCTTACTCTTCCTGGATATGACCCTTCTTAATGTCGTATGTTTTAATACGATATCTTTTGTGTTCCCGACGTTCAATTTTTCAAAAAGGAACTCGAACTTCGCCTCTACCTCTTTCGCGATCGCGTCCCGCGTGTCGGCTGGAAGGCCAAGAATATCCTTCTTAAAAGCGCCGAGAGCTTTCTTCCTGGAACTGTATATGAACTGCTCGTCGGTCTGGTCGGCCTTCTTTTCTCCGGCCATGTTCTTCCTTATCCAGTCGTATATCCTATCCTTCAGTTCTTTCGGGAAATGGCCAGATTCATACACCATGTTCTGGAACTCTGTCGCGAGATGCACCTCCGCGGTCCCGACCTCGGGGAATTTTCCGAACGCCTCAGCGGGAAGGGTCGAGGCTCCGTGCTGGACGGCCCCGGCGAGGGCGTATTCTTCGCGCGCTATCTTGGACAGGTTCTTCAGGGTGTCAAAATCCAGTTTAACCTTGGCTATCGTGCCGTCAGGCAAAACGACCCCGCCATGCGACGTGCCGGTCTGTATGCTTATCTTCGATATACCACATCTGCCCTTGCGAAGCCTCTCTTTATAACCTTCCATAAATGCGCGCAGATCCTCGGGGGTCGAATTTTTGCTGCCGACCTCCCCTATCTCCCCGCCGACAGATACCTCTATACCGCGCGGCTGGTTCTGCCGGATAAAGTTAGTAAGCTTGGCGCAGACTTCGTAGTTGAGCTCCTGCTGTTTTTTAATAGAGCTTTTAGATAGATCAACAAGGGTGGACGAGTCTATATCGATATTGTAAAAACCGCCTTCCATCGCCTGGATTATCAGGGCTTTTATGCTCTCCAGCTCCTTTTCAGGATCCTTCTCGTAATTCTTGTGGCTTACCTGAAAATGGTCTCCCTGGATGAATATGGGGCCCTTCCATCCTTCTTTCATGGCCGCGGCCAGACATACGGCGGTATATTCAACCGCAGGCTGGTTTGTATATCCCATTTCCGATTTTGCTATTTCAAATATAAAAGGTCCGGCGTTATTGCGCTTAGCCACCCTGAATATCGCCTTTGCCAGATCATAGGTAAGCGTCCTCAGGTTTATCGCGGGCACCGTGAAAGCCGCGGGAAATTCTCCCTTACCGCGCGCCATGTAGAACTCATTTATGCTCGACGGGTATACCCCGCCTTTGTAAGCCAGCCCCGCGATCTTCTTTGCGATTTTTTTCTTATCATCAATATTTTCCGTCAGCGCAAGATCCAGCGCCAACTTGTCCATATCTAGCGGTCTTCGTCCCATTTTAAGTCAATCTCCTCTCTTAAGTTAAATTCGAAATACGAATATCGAAATCCGAAACAAATTCTAAATCCTGATTTCCAAAACATCACTTCTTATCATTAGAATTTTCGAACATTCGGATTTGTTTCGAATTTCGGATTTCGAGCTTCGAATTTTACCCTTTATGTCCCCATCTCCCAGCTATCCAGATATTTCTCCTGCTCCTCGGTAAGAGTATCTATCTTTATGCCGAGAGACTCAAGTTTAAGTTTCGCGATGTTCTTGTCTATGAAATCCGGGACTTTATATACCTTTTTGCCGAGTTTTTTGTAATTCTTGGCTAAATATTCGCAGGCCAACGCCTGGTTCGCGAAGCTCATGTCCATTACGCTGGCAGGATGGCCCTCAGCGGCGGCGAGATTGATGAGTCTGCCTTCGCCCAGCAGGTTTACGCGCCTGCCGTCCTTCAAGGTGTATTCATCGACAAATTCCCTGACCTTGCGTTTTCCCTTAGCGATCTTTTCCAGGGCCGGTATGTCTATCTCGACGTTAAAATGGCCGGAATTGGCGACTATCGCGCCGTCTTTCATAAGCTCAAAATGCTCTTTCCTTATGACGTTTATATCGCCGGTCAGCGTAACGAATACATCCATTTTTTTGCAGGCCTCTCTAAGAGGCATCACATTAAATCCTTCCATGACAGCCTCGAGAGCCTTTAACGGATCGACTTCGATTATCGTCACATTGGCGCCCATGCCTCTTGCGCGCATCGCAACGCCTCTTCCGCACCAGCCATAGCCGCATACCGCGAAATTCGATCCAGCCATAAGGACGTTGGTCGAGCGTATTATGCCGTCGATGGTAGACTGGCCGGTCCCGTAACGGTTGTCGAACAGGTGTTTTGTATCCGCGTCGTTCACGGCGATTATAGGGTAAAGAAGGAGATTCCTCTTCTCCATGCTCCTTAAACGTATAACGCCGGTCGTCGTCTCTTCGGTCCCGCCCAGCATATTTTTGGCCAGCGAGCCCTTAGATTTGTGGACAGTCGAAACGAGGTCCGCGCCGTCGTCCATGGTTATGTTCGGCGAGGTTTCGAGGACGCTGTTTATGTGACTGTAGTATTTTTTGTTGTCCTCCCCCTTTATGGCGAAGGTGCTTATCTTCATGTCCTTCACCATCGAGGCGGCGACGTCATCCTGCGTGCTCAACGGGTTAGAAGCGCATACGGACACAAGCGCCCCCCCTTCTTTTAAGGTAAGGGCGAGATTAGCCGTCTCTGTCGTTACGTGGAGGCAGCACGATACCTTCAACCCTGCAAGCGGCCTTTCTTTCCTGAAATGTTTCCGGACGAGCTGCAGGACGCGCATATACTCGTTCGCCCACTCTATGCGCAATT
>JAQUSE010000240.1 GCA_028715235.1 Candidatus Omnitrophota bacterium
GTTATAAACTGATGGACTATCGGATCTTTCGTATTTTTTATCTCTTCCGGTTTGCCGTTAGCTATTATCTTCCCGTTGTACAGCATGGCGATCCTGTTGGCTATCTTATAGGCGCTCGACATATCGTGCGTCACGGCTATAGATGTTACCTTGAGCTGGTTATGAAGCTCTACGATCAGGTCATTTATCGCGTCGCCCATTATCGGATCGACGCCCGTAGTCGGTTCATCATAAAGGATTATCTGCGGCCTTAGCGCGATCGCCCTGGCCAGGCCTACTCTCTTCCTCATACCTCCGGATAATTCCGCGGGTTTCTTATATTCGACATCTTTCAATCCCACGAGCGCAAGACATTCCTTGACCCTTTGTTTTATTTCCTGGCGGCTGGAATTCATATGCTCTATCATTCCGAATGCGACGTTCTCCATGACATTCAGCGAATCGAAGAGCGCGGCCCCCTGGAAGAGCATGCCGAACTTCATACGAAGGGCGTTTAATTCCTTCTCATCCATCACCGCAACGTCCTTACCGTCGACTATGACCTGGCCGCTGTCCGGTTTTAATAATCCTATGATATGTTTCAGGAGCACGCTCTTGCCGCATCCCGACCTTCCTATTATTACGGTCGTCTCGCCTGTATTGATGGCCAGGTTCAGGTTATCAAGCACCACGTGGCCTTCGAACGATTTGCACAGGTTAATGATTTCGATCATGTTTAGCTTTCACTTTTTATTGGTTCATGACAAAATAGAATAATGCCGTAAAGAAACAATCGGACGCTATTATCAGTATGAAACTCGTTACAACGCTCGACGTAGTCGCGCGCCCTACACCCTCCGCGCCGCCTTCCGCGGTCATACCTTCATAACAGGCTACTATACAGATTATTATCGCGAAGAAATAACTTTTTATAAGTCCGGTAAAAAGATCCTTATATTTAAGCGGATCCCACGTGTTCTTCATATAAAGTCCGTGGGATATACCGAGTTTATATACACCTATGATGTAACCGCCGAGTATGCCTATCATATCGGCAAATACCGTAAGGAGCGGAAGCATTATCATGAGCGCCATGAACCGGGGGACAACCAGATATTTCACGGGATTCGTGGCCAGCGTCTCAAGAGCGTCTATCTGCTCGGTAACCTTCATTGTGCCGAGTTCGGCGGTGATAGACGCTCCTACCCTGCCCGCGACTATCAAAGCCGTCAGGACGGGACCGAGCTCCCTTGTCATCGATATGCACACCAGTGAGGCTATATACATCTCAGCGGAAAACCTCTTCATCTGATATGCGCTCTGCAGGGCGAGCACCATTCCGGTAAAAAAGCTTATAAGAGCTACTATGGGAAGGCTGTCAACCCCTATCTTGGACATCTGTTCTGTTATCTGCTTCCTCCTCAAAGGCGGGATAGGTATCCAGAAAAGTGTCTGCCCCATCAGTACCGAAAGCCCTCCCGCATACCTGATAAACTGCATGAAGCCGCTGCCGAGACCCTCTAATACCTTTCTCATCAGAATTTATCCTTATGCTCAAACCCTAAGAAATCCTCATCCTGCCCAAGCATCATCTTAAGACTTTCATGCTGATGAAGCTTATACTCGAGCTGGACCTCGTCCGTATGCCCGATGCTTTCTCCCATCTTCTCCTCGGCGATGAATTTCTTGAAATCGAGGCTGATCACATCGTCTATCTTCTTTGTCATTCGTATTTCCTGGGCATCCTTTAGCTTTGTAGTCTCCAACACGTCCCAAGAAAGAGCCTGATCATCGTTCAGGATCTTTATTCCCGCAAAGAGATCGTTCCTGCCTATCTTACGCAGGTCCATCTCGCCGGACAGCGTAAAGTAACCGCTCTCCCGGGTTATTCGTGAGTCCTCGATATGCATAATAGGCCCGTCACCTGTAAAACTGGCTGTCAGATATTTGAAATCCAGCGTCGCGATAGTCCCGTTGCGTATTTCCATGCGTATATCAGTTTTCAGGGTTTCCGGCTTACCTTTAAATGCGAACTTTCCGTTCAAAGTGCCCGACAACATGGAAGAAGGATCTTTTACCCCCAGGTTGGCAAACAACCAGGTCAAGCTTACGTTATTTGCGGTAAATACGGCGTCTACGTTATAGGGTTTACTTAAAAATATTTTCGCTCGGGCTTTGACTATCTCACCGAAACTAAAATCGGGGATCTCAAGCATACCGCCTGAATAACGATAAGACGCCTTAGCGTTAAATAACGGCCTGAAATTGACCACGAGGTTTTCCGCATCCACTTCTCCTTCTACAAAGGCCTTTTTTACACCGCCCCCCGCGCCCTCTATCCTGTTCTTTAAATTCAGGTCGCATACTATATCGCATCCGTATAGTTGTATATGTTCAACCCTTATTTTGGCGTCAAGAACGCCGCTTGACGATAACGCCCCTTTTGCTTTTAATGTGCCTGCCGCCGGACGTATCTCTATGTCAAAAGAGTCATCTTTGACCTTTCCTACAAAATCGACTTTCTCTTTATTGGGCAGATTGACGTACCCTTTAACATCGGCGTCGGCAAAGCTCCCTTCCAGCTTAACAAAACCGGTCATACCGCCGTTCTTCGTGACAAAATTTATATAAACGGAAGAGTCCCCGGATAATACATCACATACCGCGGGGCCGCCTTTTCCGTCCCTGCAAAAGACAGAGAACAGAAAATCCCATATCCTGTAGTCGGTCCTGATGCTGTTAATATCCACGGACGAGAAGAGGAATGTCCCTTTTTTGTCCTCTATTTTTATATCATTGAAGACGAAGGGCCTGAATACGCCGCCGTCTATGCTGCCTATCGAAAAACTGACTTTATCATTAAAGGTCTTTTCGATGCCCATTTCGGCAAGATTCTTCATCTGCGGGACAAACGCTTCCATCCTGCTCTCGGCGAATACCGTCAGGCAGGTTATGAGGAGCGCCGCCAGTATAAATTTAAACCTTCTTCTCGTTCTTGAATGCCGCATCGCTTACCGTTTTGAACTCCAGATGATCGACCTTTGCGGTTACCAGTACCCTGCCGCCTTTTTTAAAAGACCCTCTTATTATCTCCTCGGCCAGCGGATCCTCCAGGAACCGCTGTATCGTCCTCTTGAGGGGACGCGCGCCGAAAGCCTTATCGAACCCCTTATCGATCAGGAAGTTCTTTGCCTCGTCGTTAAGGTCTATCTTTATGTCTTGCTCCTTGAGCCTTGACTCGACGTCCTTTATCTCAAGCTCTACTATGTGCACCAGGTCTTCCCTTGTGAGGGACCTGAAGACTATTATATCGTCGACCCTGTTGAGAAA
>JAQUSE010000241.1 GCA_028715235.1 Candidatus Omnitrophota bacterium
CCCGCCTTTACCAGGCTATTGTACTCCGTAACAAGCCTCTTTACTTCATCCTCGTCTTTTTTGCCATGGGCTATCCTGATCGCGTCCTGGAGTCCGGAGAGCCTTTCCTTGACGTTATCTTTCTTCATCCTCGCGACGCAATCTTCCAGCGCCTTATCCTTTTCCTGCATCATATCCAATAAATTCACAGCCTCCGATACCAGAGCGCTGGCGTCCACGCCGTTACCAAGATGATTTATCAGTTTGGCCGCATTTACCTGCATGCCTTCTTTATGCATGGCATATACGGCGCTGACCGCGTCCCTGACCGACGAATCCTTGAATTCCTCCGGGGACACCGCCTGCATTATCGTTTCTCTATAATTTTGCCCATCTAAAAGCAGGGCAAGCAACATCATTTCCGCGGTCTTAAAATCCTTCTTCGCTTCGGCCGGGGCCGTTGCGTAACGGCGTTGGCTGTAGTCAGGCTTCACTTTCTTAAGTTCGGCCTTCAGGGACTCTTCGTCCACCGACAACCTTTCGGCAAGTTTCTTTACAAGTTCGGACTTCATGACGGCATTGTTGATGCGATAGATCGTCGGCAGCATCTCATTGGCTATCGCCGCCTTGCCGTGCGGCTTCTTCATGTCGAAGCGCGCGTTCAACTTGTCCAGCTTGTAATCGAACAGGTTCTTGCTCGATTTCACTATTTTAAGGAACTCATCGGCCCCGAATTTCCTGATCGCGCTGTCCGGATCGAACCCCTGCGGCAGTTCGGCAATATAGACATTCATGTCTTCGCTTATGAACATATCGAGGTTCCTGAGGCTCGCCGCCTCTCCGGCCTCGTCAGGGTCATAGACCATTATCACGGTATTGGCAAAACGTTTTAAGAGTTTGGCCTGGTCGGACGTCAACGCCGTGCCCAGTGTCGCTATAATATTTTTTATACCGGCCTGGTAAGGGACCAGGAAATCGAGATAGCCTTCGACGACGAGCGCGTAACCTTCTTTTTTAATTGCCTCTTTGCTGACATTAAGCCCGTAGAGATTCCTGCCTTTTGAATATATCGGGGTCTCCGGGGAATTTATGTATTTGGGAAGGCTCGCGTCCATAACCCTGGCCCCGAAACCGAGAACCCTGTCTTTCAGGTCTACTATCGGGAAGATCACCCTGCCCCTGAACCTGTCGTAGTGGCCTCCTTTATCGTTCGCTATGACGAGGCCGGCCTTCTCCAGTATGGCCCCTCCGACCCCTTTCGTCTTAAAGTAATTCAGGAGCGAATCCCACGAATCGTTAGCGAACCCTATCTTGAACTTATTTATGAGTTCATCGCCGACGCCCCTTGAAGCGAGATATTCTTTTGCGGCGCGGTTGTTCAAAAGCGAATTTTGAGAGAACGATGCCGCCGCCTCGTTTACCTTGTAAAGCTGGTTGGCGAACGTATCGTCGCCCCTTCTCCCCGGGACGCGCGGCAGCACTACGCCCGCCCTCTGCGCAAGCATCTCGACTACTTCCGGGAACTGCATATTCTCATACTTCATCACGAAAGAAAAGACGTTCCCGCCGGCGCCGCATCCGAAGCAATGATATATCTGTTTGTCGGGACTCACTATAAACGAAGGGGTCTTCTCGTTATGGAACGGACAGGTCGTCTTATAATTCCTGCCCACCTTCTTCAGAGGTATATAACGCGAAACCGTCTCTACGATATCCGTCTTCTCCTGTATCTGGTCTATGATATTATCTGGTATTGCCATACCGCTTGATCCTACCTTCTTACCCTTATAAATCCGGAGCATGGGACCACTTCAAGAGCGCCCGACCTGTCTATCGAATCCAAAAGCAGGTTTAACCCTAAAGTATCGCTTGCCATATGGCCGGCGATGACAACGTTTATATGTTCGCCTTTTGCGATCTTGAAATGTTCCTCGCTTAAATGCATCCCCACTATGGTCCCTACGCCTGCCTGCGACAACCTGGGGAATATCTTCTTGGGCCCTTCGGTCCCGCCCGTCATATCGACAAATACTTTGCCCGCATCCTTATCCGGCTCTCCTATCAATATCTTAGGGCCGGCATTCTTCTTTGATCCGTCCGCGTATTCCGGTATGCCCTTTAACATGGATACGACCTGCGCGAGCTTTCCGGGTTTCTTCCTGTCGAATATCTTCTGGAGAAAATTGGTTACATAGTTATCCGCAGGCGTATGTATGCACATGAAAGGGATATCCAGCAGCCTGGCAATATCCACGCTTCTGAAGTGGTTAGCCGGCCCGACCGACCGCGCCACCTCCTGCATCCTCTCTTTCAGGAAATCGTCGCCGACTTCCTTCGGCACTCCAAACTTCTTCAGCATAGCCACCTGGAGCTCCATGACGTCATAGAATCTGGCATACGCGATGCCTTCGGGGTGATGGGCTATTACAAGGTCTATCGCCGCTCCCCGGTCGTTCAACCTGTCGGCGGCCAGGAGTTCCGGCCCCTCCATATCCACTCCGACCATCACCTTTTTCACATCCATGCCGGGATCCCCATAAAGTATCCTGGTATCGGCATACGGGTTGGTAAGCCTTTCTCTGTCGAACGACCTTTTATCGGCCCCTTTCAGCCCCCGAAGCTCCTTCTTGGCCTTCCCGAGATATTCCCTTATCTCGGCTTTGGTGCGGACGTCGTTCTCGATGCCTTTTTTTACAGCCAGGCTATAGATATCTATCAACTTCATCTTCGCTATCCCCTTTTTTCTGCTTCGCTCTTCACCAGTCTGACACTGGTAGAGCTTCGCAGGAATAATCCCTACGTAGCGCTAGCGGTGTCTTACTATTGATGCGCGAAGTAGGATTTTAGAAAAAACTTCCAACGGGCGCTCTTTAGACCAACGTCCGGACAGACCATTCATCGACCTTAAAAATATTAATACTTTGGCGGGGTGTTACTCAGGGATAATTCCCTCGTCCTTCTCTTTCTTGTTTTTCACTTCCTTTACCACGCTTTTATCCGAAACCAGGTCCTTCACCAGGCTCTCGCCGCTCACAGTAGTCCCTCCGACCCTCAGCGCTGGTATGAAACCAGACACCTTGGAATAAATACCGGGCCCTATCCTTAGGAAATACATCCCCGCGAACGACCTGTCCCTTATCGATCGTTGGAGATATGACAGCGGTATAAGCGACAATATTATCAGTATGATGCTGGTGACGATCGACGCCCTCGCTATGCCCGCCAGCAATCCTCCGAACCTCTCGATCGCCGGATGCCAGGTTACGGTTATTATCTTGTCTATTATGACCTTTA
Source organism: Candidatus Omnitrophota bacterium (assembly GCA_028715235.1). Classification (GTDB taxonomy): domain Bacteria; phylum Omnitrophota; class Gorgyraeia; order 2-01-FULL-45-10; family 2-01-FULL-45-10; genus JAQUSE01. Next base: position 3,274 of record JAQUSE010000241.1, read on the forward strand.
AAA
>JAQUSE010000242.1 GCA_028715235.1 Candidatus Omnitrophota bacterium
CTTTTCAACCGAACCGGAAGTGATGCCTATATAGGCGTCCCCTATCATGCCGGACGTGGATATGAACGCGACCGAGTCCTCATGTATCCTGGCAGTGTCTTTGATAGAAAGGACGAGCTCTATCTTTGTCTCCGGCACATACTGGAACGCTATGCTGTTCACGCGGCCGACTTCTATGCCGGCAAGCTTTACAATGGAGTCTATCTTTATGCCTTCAGCGTAATTGAAGTAGGTCTTCACCTTATACGGCTTACTTTTAAAATCGGTGGTCTTTACCCAGAAAGTAAGCCCCACTACTATCGCCGTGATGACTATTACGCCTGTCTTCATCTCATTATTTATCTTCATCTCATTTCCTTTCATCAAATTTTTTACTTATAACTTAAAACTTACGACTTATAACTATTTTATGAGCTGCTCCAGGTAATCGTCTTTCTGCTGGAAAAACCTTATAGGCCCGTCGGGGCTGCCCATGACGAACTGCTGGACCATCTGGTTCGAGCTCTTCTTTATCTGCTCCGGCGTCCCCACCTCGAGGACTTTTCCTTCGTAAAGCATCGCTACCCTGTCCGCTATGGAAAATACGCTCTTCATATCGTGGGTCACCACGATGCTCGTTATGGCCAGTTTCTTGGAAAGATCTATTATGAGTTTGTCTATGACGCCGGCGACTATCGGGTCTAAGCCCGCCGTCGGTTCGTCGTAAAAGACTATCTCCGGGTCCATCACTATCGCGCGCGCCAGCCCCACCCTCTTCCTCATGCCTCCTGAAAGCTGGCTCGGCATGAGATCCTCGAAGCCCCTCAAGCCCACAAGCTCCAGCTTCATCTTTACCACTATATCGATAACGCTCCTGTCGAGCCTGGTATGCTCCCTGAGCGGAAGGCTGACGTTCTCTCCGACAGTCATCGAATCGAAGAGCGCTGACGACTGGAACGACATCCCGATCTTCTTCTTGACCTTGTCCATCTCGTCTTCGTTCAAAACGCTGAGGTCTTTTCCCAGCACGTGGACCTTGCCGGAATCGGGTTTCAGCGCGCCGATGAGATGCCGGAGGAATGTGCTCTTGCCGCCCCCCGAGCCCCCCATTATCACGAACGTCTCGCCCCTGTATATCTCAAGGGATATGCCGTTCAGTATGGTCCGGTCGCCGAATCTCTTCACTACCTTATCGGCCTTTATTATGATCTCTTTTTCCATATATTCATCGGCCTATTTCTGAGTAAAATAGAATAATCCCGTCAATATACAGTCAAACAGGATTATCAATATGAAACTGGTAACCACGCTGAGCGTCGTCGCCTTGCCCACGCCTTCGGCTCCGCCCTTCGCCCGAAGGCCCATGTAACATCCTATCAAAGAGATTATGATCGCGAATACGACGCTCTTGATGAGCCCGGTCCAAACGTCTTTCCACTGCATAAATTGGAAAGAGAACGTCAAATACCTGTAAGGATCGAGGCGGAGATTGAACACCCCGACTAAAAATCCTCCGAAGATGCCTGTCATATCGGCAACTATAGTAAGACACGGCAGCATTACAAGAAGCGCCAGGAACCGCGGCACAACGAGGAACCTTATCGGGTTGAGCGCCATAGTCTCAAGCGCCTCTACCTGTTCCGTTACCTTCATCGTCCCAAGTTCAGCCGCAATGGCCGCGCCGACGCGCCCGGCCACGACAAGCGCAGTAAGAACCGGCCCGAGCTCCCTGGCAATGCCTACGCTCACCATCGGCGCCACGAATATATTCGCCCCGAACCTGGACAGCTGGTAAGCGCTCTGCATGGCTATAACTATCCCGGTGAAAAAGGATACGAAGAAAGCTATGAGGAAAGAGCCGGCACCGGCAAATACCATCTGGCTGAATATGCTTTCGCTCTTCACGAATTTGTTCTTCAAGGGCCCGGCTATGAGCCAATAGAGCGTATCAAAAAATAGGGCCAGCACATCCGAGATCTGCCGGCCCGTATTTAAAATAATGCCGCCTGTCTTTTCAAATAAGTTCATAGTATGACGGCCTCGCTACATGAACGTTGAGATGGCTTCTTCTTCGTCTGCCATTATTTCAAATAGCTTCTCGAGCTTGGTTATCTCGAAGAGGCTCTTTATCTTTGGAGAAAGGCCGGTTAACCGCAGTCTTCCGCCGTAAGCTTTCATATTCTTTAGTGTCTCCACCAGAGTCGCAAGCCCGGATGAGTCCACATAAGTGACCTTGGTCAGGTTTATAACTATCTTTGGCGTCTTTTGGGAAAGCAGCTTGTCGAAGGACTTCTTTATAGCCGGACTTGAGTTTATATCTATCTCGCCGTCTACATTACATACAGTCAATCCGTTCTTGGATTCTATCTTAACGGCCATAAATCATCTCCTTTTCTGCTTCGCCTTTCACGCGTCTAATGTTCTGAATCTTTTTATCATCCTTATTCTATTTCCTGATTCATTGAATTCGACCTTGTCCATCAATTTCAATATAAGATATACGCCTCTGCCGGAATTCCTGAGGATGTTTCCATCCTTGGTAGGATCCGGAAGGAGCTTATGGTCAAAACCCGCTCCCCGGTCCTCGACCTCGATATTAAGGATACCGTCATCGACCCTGCAATCCACCTTGACCGGTAATTTCCTGTTCGATCGGTTGCCGTGGACGATCGCGTTCCTGACGGCCTCTTCCACGCATAACTTTATATCGAACAGCGCTTCTTCTTCCAATTTATACGGCAAAAGGCTTTTAGTGATCTTCGAAGAGATTTCTTTTACATACTTTATCTCGCTGGGAACAGTTATAAGAATCGCTTTAGCTCCGTTCTATTTTTCCGTGAATTTACCGATCGCCCGTATCCTGGAGTACCTCATATCCAGCAATTTGGTCCCGGACAGGCCCTTTAACTCGGCCAGGTCCTTCTTTATTACCTTCTTTATGTTATCGGCCGACTCCTGAGGATTCCTGTGCGCCCCGCCGAGAGGTTCTTTTATTATACCATCGATAATTTGCATTTCAAATAAATCTTTCGCCGTCAATTTCAGCGCTGCGGCCGCGTCAGGCGCTCTCGAGCGCTCCTTCCACAATATGGCCGCGCACCCTTCGGGGGATATCACCGAATAATATGAATTTTCAAGTACATATGTCCTGTCGCCGATACCTATGCCGAGCGCCCCGCCGGATCCGCCTTCCCCGATAACAAATATGATCACCGGCGTAGCCAGGTCGGCCATCCTTCTTAAATTGTACGCGATCGCCTCAGCCTGGCCCCTCTCTTCAGCGCCTATCC
>JAQUSE010000027.1 GCA_028715235.1 Candidatus Omnitrophota bacterium
GGCGGTCGGAGGAGTGACCATACTGGCCGTTTTTTTAGCCAATGCTCTCTTGCCCAGGCTCTCCTGCACATTTAATATAGACGCGAAGCAATTCAAAGGCGCGACGATAAAATTTTTAGCTGTTACAACGGTCATAATAATCCTGATCCTGCTGCCCGTTTTATTTTTTGCCAAGGATCTCTTGAGGTTGACTGTTGGAGCGGAATACGTTCCGGCAGCTATACCGCTCAATATAATGATCGGGGCGCTTATCCTGGTTCTTTTTAACCTGCCGTTTTCAACGGGCCTTATAGCGGCATGCCTGGAAAAAGAGGTCCTTAAGCAGGTTATCGCCAGCGCATTTTTCAGCGTTGCGCTAAACCTTGTTTTAATCCCTAAATACGGTATGGTCGGGGCTGCGGTCTCGTTCTTTTGCGCAGAAGCTCTGGCGCTTATCTGGATATTGTATGTTTATAAGGTGAAGATAGCAGGAAGCGGATTGGCCTCCGGCAGATGACGCGTTAGCGTTATACGGTGAACGCCGATCATAGGGAGAGAGCCATAAGCTGTGGCCTCATTAAAAAAGGAGGGTAATGTGGTAGAGAGAAGCGAATTTAAAGGAAAGCCGGTTTTGATCATCAGAAGGGATGAGAACGATAAATATCCGTTTACTTTCGGGCTTAGTAAGGCGAGGCTTATTCTGGAAAATCTTGAAGAGATTAAGAGGTTCGTCGAAGAGAACGAAAAAGAAGCTTAAAAAACCGGCATAAAGGCCATTAAAGGCAGCCCTGTATGTGGGCGATCTATTCTTTATTATCGGCTTTCTTTGTAGCGTCTACAGATCCTATAGCAAAAAAGACGCTATCCGAAAAGAGCGATGAATACCTGGTCGGCTGGCTTGTCCTGCTCCTATCGACGCCTTTTTTGGCTGTGGTGTGTTTTTCGCATAGGGTAGCGCCAATAACCGCGGAGCTGGTCAAGACGTTGCTATCGGTCATACCTTTTGAGATCCTGTCGGTGATCCTCTATTATAAGGCTCTTAAAAAGACCGACATATCGTTGTCGGTGCCGTTTCTTGCCCTGACGCCCGTTTTTACTATATTGACAGCCTTCCTGATCCTGGGCGAACGCGTACAGTTCATGGGGGCCATCGGCATTGTGCTGATAGCAGCCGGCGTATATTCGCTTAATATCAAAGAGGCGAAATACGGATTTATCAGCCCGCTAAAGGCCATATTCGTCAATAAGGGATCTTTTTACATGGTCCTTGTGGCTCTGATGTACGGCTTAACGTCGACCATGTCTAAAAAAGCCATGCTGTTATCAAGCCCGGAATCCATCCCGTTCATCTACAATGTTTCTATCAGCCTGGCTATGGCGCCTATTGTCCTATACAGGATGAGTCGCGGCAGTTCTAAGCTGAACCTTAAACCGCAAACGCTGCTTTGCTTCCTGGGGCTTGGATTATTTATGGCTCTTTCCAGCATATTCTACTTTAAAGCAATTTCTATAGCAGGTGTGGCTTATGCTGTATCCATTAAAAGGCTGAGCCTGCTTATGAGCGTGGGATACGGCTGGATATTTTTCAGAGAAAGGGATGTACATATCAGGCTTCTCAGCACATCATGCATGCTTATAGGCATAGTTTTGATAATAACCAGCGGATAGTCTATGAAGAGATCGGTGGCCAGGATATTGTTCTTTATAGGTTGGGTTTTGTCGCCGTTGACCTTCTGGAACGACGCCTTTATTAATATACCTATCTCATATTTGTGCGCCAATATTACTATAAGTTTCTTCAAGGCCGATCTCCTTCTTGTCGTGCTTGTCTTCTACTGGGTAAGTAACTTACTGGGACTTCTTATGATGTATATGGCCGGCAGGGGAGTGGTACATGATAAAAAAGAGCTCTTGCGGGAGATCGCTATATTCATTGCGACGGTCATTATCTATAGTATACTGATAGTCTTTCTTGCCAGGATAGGCGTTATCAAGCCTGTCAATATCATCAAATAATTCCGCGATCCCGAGTTATGAAGATGCTATAACAGTAATGAGTATATACCCATAAAATAACCTGTGGATAATCTTTGCAAAATAGGTATTTAAACATGAAGGGACGGCCAAGAAAGCTGCGGATCATCCAAAAAGAACCCCAGATCAGGCAGTTCAGCCCGCGAGGCCGTATAGGCCGGCCGGGGTATATGATCCTTAAGCATGAAGAGTTGGAAGCCATAAGACTCTCCGACCATTTAGATATGAGCCAGCATCAGGCAGCCCGGTTTATGGGTATAAGCCAGCAGACTTTCTCACGCGTCTTAAAGAGCGCCCGGAAATGCCTTGCCGAAGCCCTTATAAAAGGCCAAATCATAAAGGTAGACGGGGTAGACTTCAGGATGGAGAAACATGCCAAATAATAGGATTTTCTATCTGGTATTGATTCTGCTGGCACTGATAATGTCCGGCTGCGCAGCCATTCCAATCCCAAGTTCGGTTCCGATACCTAACAATATCCCGATCCTAAACTTATTCCTATAGGTAAACACTCAGCTTTAAATGACACCTAAAGACCAAGATGGGCCTAAAGCTAAACGTCCTATAATATATCTTATGTTAACTTGGCATATTGGGAACAAGCACTGTAATATGTTGTCATTGAATGAGTTGTGTTAATAGTCGAATTACCTGTTGATAACGATGATTTTTTATCGCAGGTATAATGTTGATCGGTTATATTCAGGTATTATGGGGTGAAATTTCGCGCCATTTGCCGGGTTGTGTAGAACCTATGCCATAAGGCCCAAACCTCGTTCTAATGAGCTGTAGGACCGGTTTTTTGAGGCATTCAAACATCCTCCTGATCTCTCTATTTTTGCCCTCTACGAGCGTTATTTCCAGTTGTGTTGATGTCTTGTCGCGGCTTATTATCACTACCTTCGAGGGTTTAGCCGTTTCTCCGTGACCAATTTCTATGCCATTGCCGAGCCTTGATATATCATCCTGTTCAATGACGCCTTTTACAGTCACTTTATAGGTCCTTGGAACCCGATATTTAGGGTCAGTAAGCCTATCGCCAAAACGGGTGTCGTTTGTGAATATCAGCAGGCCCTCCGAATCCTTGTCCAGCCTGCCTACCGGGAATACCCATTCTTTAACGTCTTTAAGGAATTCGTATACGGTAGGCCTTCCTAATTCGTCGTTTCTCGTGGTTACATATCCCACAGGTTTATATAATAAAATATATCTTTTTTTCCTTACGCAGACGGCTTCTCCATCGACCGAAATCAGGTCCCGCTCCATGATATTTTTGCCGGGATCCAGGACTATACGGCCGTTAACAGCTACCTTTCCCCCTTTGACTAATCCGAGCGCCTGCTTGCGTGAGCACACCCCCGACTTCGATAACGAACGTATTAAATTTCGCACGCGGGTTCTATTTTTCATAGCTCCATTATATACTTTTACAGCTTATCTTCATAATTAATTTTTTACTTATTTTCTTGACACGATTTCAGCAAAGTGCTAAAATTTGTCATGTTAAAGAAAAGGAAAGATGGCTACCGATACTCTTAATATACAAGAATTGCTATCTCACGCGTTAAACAGGAAAGCTTCTGACCTGCATCTTATATCAGGGCTTAGGCCTATGCTGCGGGTGGATGGTTTTTTAATTCCTTCAGAATATCCTGAACTGGATCGCATCCAGACGAAGAAACTTGTTTACAGCCTTCTGAGCGATAAACAGAAAGAGATATTTGAGATGCAGTTGGAATTGGACGCGGCCGTAGATATGGCCGGTATGGCCCGTTTCCGGTTAAATGTCCATGTCCAGAAAGGAAACGTAGAAGCCGCTTTCCGCGTCATACCTAATCATATAAGGACACTGGAAGAGTTGGGCCTCCCCCCTGTCGTAGCCGATCTTGCCAGGCGGCCTACGGGACTCGTCCTGGTCACGGGCCCAACTGGTATGGGCAAGACGACTACATTGTCGGCGATGGTCGACCTTATTAACAGAGAACGCCGATGCCTCATAGTAGGGATCGAAGATCCCGTGGAATATCTGCACACGCATAATAAGAGCGTTATTAAACAGAGAGAGGTCGGCAGCGATACACATTCTTTTGCCAGCGCGCTGAAGCATGCATTGAGGCAGGATCCTAATGTCATACTTGTCGGAGAGATGCGGGACCTGGAGACCATATCTATTGCGTTAAGGGCGGCAGAGACCGGCCATTTTATATTAAGCACTCTTCATACGCCGGATGTTCCCCAGACAATAGACAGGATAATCGATGTCTTCCCTCCGCATCAACAGGAGCAGGTCAGGACACAGTTGTCGAATTGCCTGCAGGGGATCGTCTGTCAACAGCTTCTTCCCCGGAAAGACGGTAGCGGCAGAGTGGTGGCATGCGAAGTTCTTACAGTCACCAGTGCGGCGAGAAACCTTATCAGAAACAGGAAGACAGAGCAGTTATTGACTGTCGTTCAGACGGGCGAAAAGAACGGCATGATAACTATGGATAGATACTTGAAAAACCTTTATGAAGCCGGCACTATCGATCTCGCGACCGCCTTAAGTAAGGTCAGGGATGTCGCTGAATTCGACAAGATGTGACCGGTTCGAGCCCGCTATTTTTTGTAGGGATATTTTTTCAAGACCTGTAATATCGCATCCGCCGATTTTGGCATCTTGGCCTTTCCCCGCAGTAATATCGAATCAGCCGAAAGGCTTTTCCCATACAACTCTTTATCCCCGTCCCAGTGTTCCGTGATAACGGCGCCTTCCAGCTTTACTCCGGCAAACAGTCCGCGGCTGCGCGAATAAGACAGTATGCCGCCTTTGAGCTGTATGTCAGTCGATGCCTCTGCGGCTCTGCCGACAGGACCGCCGGCTACCGAGGCGTCGGCGCCCAGCTTGAACTTACCCTGCAGGATGCCATCTACAGACCTTCTATTCATAATAAGAAGCACGAAGTCGGTGGCCTGTCCGCCTAATTGCCAGCCCAGGCTCCCCCCTGCTATGGTAAATATTGCCGGCGGGGACCAATCTCCTCCCTTTTCATTGCGTACCATGATTATGCCCTGGCCGTATTTTCCGCCGATCCCGATGCCGGCTGATATGGTATTCGGGAATATGGCTATTGCCGAACAACTTCTCATGAGGTCGTCAGGAATGTTCTGGTCCGGCATCTGTTGTATATCGTACAAGACCCTGCCGGATTCTTCCACAAGCCTGGTCCATTTGTTGTCCTCTTCTGCCAAGCAGCCTGATTGAAAAAAGAGTGATGCCGCAAAAAAAGCCATTGCTATAAGTCCTATCTTCTTCATCGTTCCCCTCCCTTTTTATTACCGCTATTATATGGTCAGGGAGATTGTCTGTCAAGGGGTATCGGGTGAAATATTGGTTGCGCCCTTGTCTTTGATGATACTTATGATATAATCTAACTATATTAAAGGAGAGAAAATATATGGAAAAGGTCATAACATTGATTTTGGGCGGCGGACAGGGTAAAAGGTTATACCCTTTGACTATGTATCGCTCGAAGCCGGCGGTTCCCATAGGGGGGAAATACCGACTGATAGACATACCGATATCTAATTGTTTGCATTCTGGCTTAAAAGACATCTATGTGCTTACCCAGTTCAATTCAGAGTCGCTTAATAACCACATAAACAACACGTACAGGTTCGATTATTTCTCCAGGGCATTCGTAAGGATACTGGCAGCCGAACAGACGATCGATAGCACCAACTGGTTTCAGGGTACAGCCGATGCTGTAAAGAAAAATCTTTTTCATCTCGATCTTAAGGGCGACGAAGATATTTTGATATTGTCCGGAGACCACCTCTATAATATGGACTACACTTATATGGTCGATTACCATAGGGAGAAAGGCGCGGATTTTACCGTGTCGGTAGCGCCTGTTAAAAGTGATGAGGTGAGCGAATACGGCATACTTAAGATGTCGTCCAGCGGCAGGATAACGGGATTTAAAGAGAAACCGGCAACAGGGGCCGAGGTGAAAGACTTTGCTATCTCAGGGAAAGCCCGCGCTAAGGTGCACTCGCCTGCCGGATATCCTTATCTTGCGTCCATGGGTGTTTATGTTTATAAGGCTAAGGCGCTCGCGAAGGCCCTTGAACAGAGCGGCGCGGATTTTGGGAAAGAGGTCATCCCCCACTCAATAAAAAACCTTAAAGGCGTCGGCTATGTTTTTAATGGATACTGGAAAGATGTAGGTACCATCGAGTCTTTTTATGACGCGAACATGGATATGGCGTCATCCAAGTCGCACTTCTCCTTTTTTTATGAGGGGCTTGTATTCACAAGGCCCAGGTTCTTACCCACCGCGCGGGTCTACAAATGCAGGGTCGAACATTCGCTTATAGCGGAAGGCTCTATTATAAACGACGCCGAGATAACCAACTCTATTGTGGGATTAAGGTCTATTGTGGGAAAGGGCTGCAGGATAGCGGATACTGTTATAATGGGCGCAGATTATTATGAAGAGTCTGTCAATTCCGGACCGGCGAGGGTCGGGATCGGCGATAACTCGCATATCGAAAAAGCCATTGTAGATAAGAACGCCAGGATAGGAAAGAATGTGGTAATAGCGAATTCCAAGAAATTAAAGAATGCCGATTGCGGAAACTATTTTATCCGGGATGGGATCGTGATAGTCCCGAAAAATGCCGTCTTAAAGGACGGGACTAAGATCTGACAGCTTGCCCTGAAAACTTTTTCTTGTTTTAAGCGTTTCTTCTATTTGCCTTATAGTAGCTGTTTTATCGTGCGCCCAATCAGGCGCCGCGTGATACTGTTTTGCCCCCTGTCCCGTCAGCCTCTGGATTATTATATCTCGAGACAGGTGTTCCAAAAAGTCGCAGACTGCCTCGGAGTACTCGCCCTGTCCCATCACTTTTATCTTGCCTTCGCGATACAATTGTTCGTATTTACTCCCTTTAAGTATGTGCAGCAGATGTATTTTTACGCCGTTAATTTTGAGTGAAGAGAGTTTTTTCGCTGTGTCTATGATATCATTCCTGGACTCGCCCGGCAGGCCTACTATTATATGGGCGCATATGGATATGCCGAATTCTTTTGTAACGCCGACCGCATCGACGAAATCGCAAAACTTATGCCCCCTGTTAATGCCGGCGAGCGTCCTGTCATGCGTTGATTGCGCTCCGTATTCTATCCATACATCGTATCTCTTCTTATAAGAAGAGATGATTTCAAGTTTATCGCGATCGATCGCATCGGGCCTCGTTCCTATGGAGATACCGACTATCTCTTCGAAACCCAGGACGTTGTCATACGTCCTTTTTAAAACTTCCGGGTGAGCGTAAGTGTTGGTAAAGGCCTGAAAATATGCGATGAATTTTTGAGCCCCTTTATTGGTTTTTAAATATTGTATCCTTTGCTTCAGTTGTTCTGCTACAGGCCTCCCCGGTTCGGTATAAGATGACCTGGAGCCGGTCTCATTGCAGTAGGCGCATCCGCCGTAACCTTTAGTGCCGTCGCGGTTTGGGCAGGAAAATCCGGCGTCCAGACCTATCCTGTATACTTTTTGTCCGAATTTTTCTTTGAGGTATGAATTGTAATCGTTATAAAGCTTCACGTCTTCTCGTTTTCTCAATATATACCATAAGTATGGATATGGCTGCCGGGGTTACGCCTGAGATCCTCGATGCCTGCCCCAGATCTGTCGGCCGGGCCGTTAATAATTTTTCCTTTATTTCCGAAGACAGGCCGTGTATCTCCTTATACTGTATGCCGGCAGGCACATTGATCCTTTCGATCTTATCAAGACGCGCTACCTCGCTGAGCTGTCTCTTGATAAAGCCTTCGTATTTTACTTCTATCTCGACTTCTTTTATCTCTTCCGGGAAAAGTTCCATGGCCTCTCTAGAAGCTCCTTCCAGCAAACAGATGGTATCGTTATACGATGCGCCCGGCCGGCGCAATGCCTTCTCCATGCGTGAGCCTTTAAGCCTTGCTATCGCTTTGTCCACCTTCCCCTTCTTTGTCATGGCTCTCTCATATTGCTTGTCATTGACGAGGCCGATGCCGTGACCAACGGGCGTAAGTCTCGAATCGGCGTTGTCTTCCCTGAGCAGAAGTCTGTATTCGACGCGAGAAGTGAACATGCGGTACGGTTCGCTGGTGCCTTTTGTCACAAGATCGTCTATGAGGACTCCTATATAAGCCTGAGATCGTTTCAGAATGAGCGGCTGCTCTTCTTTTATTTTTAAGGCGGCGTTGATGCCTGCCATAAGACCGAGACCGGCAGCTTCTTCATATCCTGTGGTCCCGTTGATCTGTCCGGCCAGATACAGGCCCGATATCTCTTTTGTTTCCATTGTGGGATATAGCTGTGTAGGCTCTATATAATCATATTCTATCCCGTAACCCGGCTTTGTGATCCTGGCGTTCTCCAGCCCCTCTATCGAATTTACCAGCTTTTCCTGAGCATCGATGGGCAGGCTTGTTGAAATACCGTTTGGATAATACTCTGTTGTATTTAATCCTTCGGGCTCCAGAAAAATATGGTGCCTGTCCCGGTCCGGAAAACGGTATATCTTGTCTTCTATCGACGGGCAATAGCGGACACCCGTACCTTTTATTATGCCTGTAAACAGCGGCGACCTGTCGAGGTTTTCCCTTATGATATCATGGGTATTTTTGTTGGTATATGTAATATAGCAGGGTAGCTGTTCCCTCGGGATCCTTGCGGTCTGGAATGAGAAGGGAGTTATCGGGTCGTCTCCATATTGAGGTGTGAGCCGGGAGAAGTCGATGGTCTTTCCATCAAGGCGAGCGCAAGTGCCTGTCTTAAGCCGTCCAAGCTTTAATCCGAGCCTATTTAATGCGCTCGATAACCCGGTAGAATTTTTTTCGCCTATCCGCCCACCCTGGGTATGTTCAAGGCCTATATGGATAAGCCCGTTTAAAAATGTTCCCGGAGTCACTATGAGGGATTTTGTGACATACGTCTCATTTAAGGAAGTCTTGACGCCGGACATCCTGCCGCTCTTTACTGATATCTCTTCTACCATCCCCTCTTTAATATCCAGGCAGCTCTGAGCTTCCATCGCGGATCTCATGTATAGCCTGTATGCCTGCCTGTCTACCTGAGCCCTGGAAGATCTTACGGCCGGGCCTTTTTTTGTGTTAAGAAGCCTGAATTGGATAGTTGTGGCATCGGTTGCTCTGGCCATCTGGCCTCCAAGTGCGTCTATCTCTTTTACAAGCTGGCCTTTGGCAAGCCCTCCGATGGCAGGGTTGCAGGACATAAGCCCAATAGTATCCATATTCATGGTCAAGAGGAGCGTCTTGCAGCCCAGCTTTGATGCCGCCAGGCTTGCCTCGCATCCGGCATGGCCTCCGCCTACTACAATTACATCATATTCTTTGCTCATAACATTCTATCCTGTAAGTGGTTACGTTATGATGCTATTTTAACATGGTTTCCGGATATTTCAAAGTCCTAAATACGGCGCAGGATAAATTCGTTTCTATCACCTTGCCTTTTTTAAAAACTTGAGGTATACTATATATGGATGACAACAGCTTAGAGTGACCCGTTCTCGGGCCTTAAGGTACAAGTTACCTACACAGTGCTGTTGCCATCCTTTTTATTTATGGAGGATTGGTAATATCAGAGGAGTCTCTTGGGGGAAGGCTTGTTCCTCTTGTAGAAGTCGTTTATTAAGCTGACTACTTCCCGCGGCGTGTCCACTACTTTGAATATCCCGAGGTCAGGTTTATCTATCATCTTGTTGGATAGTAATGTATCTTCCATCCAGCTAATCAGCCCTTTCCAGTATTTCTTATCCACAACTATTATCGGAAAAGGGTCTATCCTGTTCGTCTGGACCAACGTTATCGCTTCGAAGAATTCATCAAGGGTCCCGAAGCCGCCGGGGAAGGCAACAAGCGCTTTTGCATATTTCAGGAACATCACTTTTCTGCAGAAGAAATATTTGAATTCTACGACACGCGTTATGTGCTTGTTTGGTTTCTGCTGGGTCGGTATCAGTATGTTCAGGCCTATAGATTCGCCCCCTGCTTTTTTGGCCCCTTTGTTCGCCGCTTCCATTATACCGGGTCCGGCTCCCGTTATTACGGAATAGCCGTGCTCTACCAGTAATGCGGCAGTTGTCTCAGCGCTTTTATAGAACTTGCTTGACGGGTCTGATTTGGCCGAGCCGAAGATAGTTACCGCGTTATTTACATCGGAAAGTTCCTCGAAACCGTCTACGAATTCACTCATTATCCTGAATATGCGCCATGGGTCTTCTTTTGTGAAATCACCTTTTAATGTTGCCATCCGTTAACCTTTCTACTTGCGAAAAGTAATTTTCGCGGGTCAAAATGATTCAATGCCCTGTACGTGAAAAAATATCCGAACAACTTGACGGGATTTGTGAACTGGTCAAATATGAGATGTTGTGTTAAACCTATTGCCAGCGCTACCCAGGCGTCAGATAATGAAAAAACGCTTATGGCTACCCATAAAAGCGTTATCAGTTCATATGAGTGGAGCGCTACGAAAACTTTCTTCGGCTCCATCAGGCGATACTCCCTGAACATGTCCTTTACATCAAGGATCTTGCTATGCGTGAAAAAATAATCTATCGGATGGTCAATATCTATAAGTATTCCCGAGGCGAAGGATATGGCCGCACAATTTATAGATCCGAAGTAATACCCTACTCCTATGCTGACAAGGCCGGATACGACGGCATGCGCTGAAGGTCCCGTGGCTTCTCCCTTTAGAGCGACAAAACGGAATCGAATGTCCCGTACGCGTTCTGTATGCGCTCCTGGTTTGCCGAATCGAGCGTCCATTCGCCGTCAATGACAAACTTGTATTTATACCTTCCGGGAGAAAGCTCAAACTTCTTTTGCCAGCTTCCGTCCTCAATCCTTGAGAGTTTATTCTCTTCGGATATCTTCCAGTGATTGAAGTCGCCGACTATATAGATATCTTTTGCGTTCGGCGCGTTTATCTTAAATTGCACCTCCCTGAACGCCTGTTCTATATTCTTGGCTATGGCCTGGGACGCCGCGGTCATTACATTGTCCAATTGTTGGCCGACAGATACAGCTGCCTCTGTTTCGGCGGGGTCCGTATTTTCGGATTTGACGGTCTCTTCATCGGCCTTGAGAATCTCCCCGGCAAGAGCCATGTAATCCTGCGCCCCATTAGAATCTTTATCGAACTGTATGACCGATATACCCTGGGCAACCGCTTTTTTGAGGGCCACATTCATACGTATGACCGTTTCAAGCATCTGGTGCTTGAAGAAGGATTTTATCTCGTCGAGCATCGTCTGGGAATATTTTGTCCTTCTGTCGAAGATCGTGGCAAGCGCGTTCACCGTAGGGGCATGATTTATCTTTATATTTATCAGTTCCAGCATACCTAACAATTTTCCTACCCCCATAAGCGAAAACGCGCTCATGTCTATCGGGACGATGACGAGGTCCGATGCCCTGAGGGCGTTGAATGTCAGGAAGCCGAGGCTTGGCGGGCAGTCCATTACGACGTAATCGTAGTTAAGTCCGGACGCCGTTAATATTTGATGAAGGCGCGAGACCGCGTCCTCCTTGTCTTTTAATTCCTGCTCCAATGTGCTCAGCAGTATGTTGGACGGGACTATGTCCAGGTTCTGGCATACGTTCGATATGCACTCGTCTATGGGATGCTGTTTTTCAGTCAGATCGGTCAGGACATTATATATATATCTGTCTGCGGATTTAGTGTTTACCCCTAGCCCGAAAGAGGCATGAGCCTGCGGATCCAGGTCTATTAAAAGAATTTTCTTGCCGGACGCGGCAAGAGCGCTCGATAGGTTAATGGCCGTTGTCGTCTTACCGCAACCACCTTTTTGATTTGCTATCGAAATCTTTTTCATAGCCCATCTCCTTTTTTATGAATATATACCCAATACAAGGAATTTACAACCGTTTTTTTGCGAAATCCACCCCATTTTTAAATATCTTA
>JAQUSE010000243.1 GCA_028715235.1 Candidatus Omnitrophota bacterium
GTGATCCCTGCTATCATTTTTGTTACTCCTTTCTGCTTCGCCCATCATCTTATTATAAGTTTGGTATAAAAAAATGTCTTCCAGCTTACCATACCCAGAAGACATTATTATATAGTATTTTGACATAATTGTAACACCAAATCGGGCTAAGGTCAATCCTTTTCATGAGGCCGCGTGACTGCCCGCGAGATAGCCCGTAGAGAACGCCTGCTGCAGGTTGTAGCCTCCGCTCGGCGCCGAGCCCTCTATAACTTCACCCGCAAAATAGAGCCCCGGCACGACCTTAGACTCCATCGTCCTAGGGTCTATATCCTTCATCGACACTCCCCCGCCAGTCACCATAGCTTCCTCTAAAGGAAGGCTGCCGGTAATAGTCAGCTTAAAGGCTTTAAGCGCGCTGATAATGGCGGCGCGCTCTTCTTTTGTTATCTGGTTCGTCCTCTTACCGTGATGTATATTCAATTGCCTTAAGAATACGTCTATCATCCTTTTAGGCAATATATCCTGCATGAGGTTCTTCATCTGGACGTTGCCTTTAACGGTGAATTTATTGACGAGCTTGGACTCTAACTGCTCATTCTTCAGGCCCGGTTTGAGGTCGATGGTCATCGGTATCTCCGGGTATTTTTCAACGGCGGACATTATTTCACCGCTTAAGTCCAGGACAAGCGGCCCGGATACGCCGAAGTGCGTGAACATCACTTCGCCTATCTCGGAGACGATCTTCTTTTTACCGACGTGGAAAGTTATGCGGACGTTCTCGAGGCCGATCCCCTGAAGATCTTTGACCCATGCCTCTTTGGCCTTAAGCGGGACGAGCGCGGGCCTGAGCGTCGCTACCGCATGCCCCGCTTTGCCGGCAAGAATAAACCCGTCCCCGGTCGAACCCGTCGCCTTATAAGACGCCCCTCCCGCGGCGACGATCACTTTCTTCACGTCGAGACGGGCGCCGCCTTCCGAGATAAGCGTAAACGCCCCTTTCCGGCCTTCGACGCTGATGATCCGCGCGCCATAGATAATTTCTACCTTATTTTCCTTGAGACAATCTTCCAGCACAGATATCACTGAACGGGCTTTGTCCGTCACGGGAAATACGCGGCCCTGCCTTTCGGCTTTCAGTTCCAAACCCCTCGAGCGGAAGAACTCCGTCAGGTCCTCGTTAGAGAACGCAAAGAACGCGGTCCTGTAGAACTCGCCCTTCGGGCCGAACTTCTCCATAAAGACGTCGATGGAAGCCGTATTTGTGATATTACATCTTCCCTTGCCGGTTATCATTATCTTGCGGCCTATCGAGTCGTTCCTCTCTACGAGACAGACGGAGGACTTTAGCGCGCCGGCCCTTATCGCCGCCATCGTTCCCGCGGCCCCGCCGCCTATAACGGCTATGTCATATATCATGGATAGATCCTTTATTAACTGACCCTTACTATTATACCTTATATCAGAACCTGAAATGGACAAATATTCTCCCGAAATTCTTGTCGTCTTTCTCTACGCGATGATAGAGCCTCTTTATCTCCGGCGAATCCAGGAACCGCAGGACGCGTTTCTTCAGTTGTCCGCTTCCTTTGCCGGGGATTATCTCAACTAACGCGATCCTCTTCTCGACGGCCTCTCTCACGACCCGGCTCAACTCCGCCTCGATCGCGCAGCCCTTATTGAATATATCATGCAGGTCCAGTTTGATCTTCGCCACAGTCCTCTCCTCCTTCGCCTATTCCCCCCTGAAGACGTTTTTTATATCCTCTGCCATATCGGAAAAACTCGGCCTTATCTTGAACATGGGCTCTTCCAGAGTGCCGACGACGTCGATATAAGTATATTTCCCTATCGCGACGGCCAGGTTCATCTTCGCGCCCGGATACATGGCCTCTTCGGCCAGTTCGGATTTGAGCGCCGCTTTTATAGACTTATCGAACCCGATCCTCCCCGCCCCGGAAAGATCGAGAAGGCCGCTCCTCAAGATGAGGTCGTTCGTGGTGAACGCTTCATCCTCGATCCTGAAGTTGCACGACCCATCGGCGAATACGATATCGCTGAAATCGCTCGTAAATATCAGCATGCCCAGGCCCTTAAAAAGATCCAGCTGCCACAGTTTCCCTTTTGCTATCGATATCTTGCCTGCGCCGCCGACGGCAGACGCATCCTTCAATGAGCCGTTAATACCGCAGTATATCTTGATATCGCCGGAAACGTCTTTGTCCTTAAAACCCATATCTTTCTTGAGCAACTCAAGCCTGACTTCTTTTATGTCAAAGTTTGCCGAATAAGGAAGGTCTTTCCGGTTCCAGTCCACTTTTGCCGCGGCCCATAGGGACCCGCCGTAAAAAGAAGAGCGCAAGGCCCTTATCTGCCCCAGGCCTTTTTCCTGGAAATAATTCATCGTAGGCCTCTCGAGTTTCAGGCCGTAAAGCGACAGGTAAGCGCTCTTCACGCCGGTTTCGATCTTACATCCCTTAATATCTTTAATATCGCCGTCCGTGGAAAATTCCGCGTTGACCCTTCCTTCGGCCTTTGCCTTGTCCTGAAATTCCCGGAGGGCGGCTATCCCATTCAGGTCCTTAAGATCGATATCGAGAACGCCTTTTATCTTTGCCGGCAGAGCGCCTGGGTCTCCCGTATCCACCGAGCCTGTGACCGAAAAATAAGAGTTGAGATACTTGCCGTCGAGCTTCGAGAAGTTCAGCGTCTTGCCGGCAATGGCGAGGACGGACTCGAACGACATCTCTTTAGACGACACATCCAACTGGATCCCGGGAGACTTGAAATTGGTCAATTCGCCGGACGACTTATAGACCTTGCCGCCGCATGTAAGATCGACCCCGGACCATTTCAGGTTGTTCGGCGTAAAATGCGCTTCCCCCTTGACGTGTTCCAGCAGCATATTCCCGCCGCCCAGTCTTATCATGGCGTCCTGCGCGCGGATATATCCGTTCAGCTTTGGCGGATGGTCGCTCCGTATCTGGATCGCGCAATCGATCTCTCCCTTGCCGGCAAGGACAACGCCCAGGTCCATGCCGAATTTCTCTTCGAGTCCCCTCTGGAACGCGCTAAGCACCGTTTCGCAACCTGCGTATATATCGAGTATCGGGTCATTATAATTTACCAGGTTTATCTTCACCTTCCACTGTATCCCGAGCGCCTCCACAAGGACATTATCGGACGACAGCCTGGAGTCATCGAACTCCACTTTCGCTTGATCCCACTGAGCTCTCCGATCGCCTCTATGCCGGAGATGTCCATAGATCGGATATCGG
>JAQUSE010000244.1 GCA_028715235.1 Candidatus Omnitrophota bacterium
CCCGACTGCTGAAATATATCAGGCCCTCGTATTAGGCCTCAAAGATTATGTTCAAAAGAACGGTTTCAAGAAAGTGGCGGTTGGACTGTCCGGCGGGATAGATTCATCTCTCGTGGCAGTGCTGGCAGCCGATGCGCTAGGCAGGGATAATTGTATAGGCGTATATATGCCTACGCATTACTCTTCCGCCCAGTCAGAGGCCGATGCCAGGGATCTGGCCAAAAAACTTGGTATAGAATTCAAAGTAATCTCGATAGAGCAGATATTTAAGCTCTATTTAATGGCGCTCGAGCCGCAATTTTCCGGCATGGCAAGGGACATTACCGAGGAAAATTTGCAGGCGCGCATCAGGGGTAATATGTTGATGGCGCTATCGAACAAATTCGGCTGTCTTACCTTGACGACAGGCAACAAGTCAGAGATGAGTACAGGATACGCCACATTATATGGGGAT
Organism: Candidatus Omnitrophota bacterium; assembly: GCA_028715235.1. Classification (GTDB taxonomy): domain Bacteria; phylum Omnitrophota; class Gorgyraeia; order 2-01-FULL-45-10; family 2-01-FULL-45-10; genus JAQUSE01. Next base: position 455 of record JAQUSE010000244.1, read on the forward strand.
ATGGCCGGCGGGTTCGCCGTTATAAAGGATGTTCCAAAGACCCTGGTTTATAAATTGGCCAAATACAGGAATTCCATCAACGCCGTAATACCAAATGAGGTCTTCACGAAGGAGCCGACTGCCGAACTAAGACATAACCAGAAAGACCGTGATACGCTTCCGCCTTATGACATATTGGACCAGGTGCTAAAAGCATATGTGGAGGAGGACAAAGGCAGTGACGAGATTGTAAGCATGGGGTTTGAAAAGGGGCTTGTAAACAAAGTACTGTCTATGGTAGATAAGAGCGAGTATAAGCGCAGACAGTCTCCGCCGGGAATCAAGATCACCCCTAAAGCTTTCGGCAAAGACCGCAGGATGCCGATAACAAATAAATACCGTTAGCGTATTTTCATGCATTATCTTGTTGAATTGATCTTGCTTTCATGTTAATATGCTAGAAATAGCGGGGCAGAGATAAAGAAGCTCGCCTGGCACCTTTAATGATGTAAGGTAGGCTTTTTTTTATTTTTTGTTACTAAATATATTGGGAAATCGCGCAAAAGATGATGAATGAGGCTTGTCTTTTATCGGCTGTTTTTGTTCCTGTGGCCGGGGCGTTCTTAACGCCTCTTGCAGGCATAGTTTCGACCAGGCTCAGGAACTACCTTTCACTGATATTCGTTTCCGCATCCCTACTCTGTTCTATCGCGATGATACCGGCCATCCTGGCCGGCAAAGCAATCACTATAAGCGTCCAACTCCCCATAGGATTTAATTTCATACTTAACGCGGACGGCCTGGCTGTCTTCATGGCCATAGTATCCTCGTTCATAGGGGCTATCATCGTTCTATATTCATTTGGATATATAAGCCATTACCCGAACCAGAACGAATACTACTTTATGGTAGTGCTCTTCCTGGGCTCAATGACGGGCCTCGTCTACTCGGCGAACCTGATACTTTTGTATATATTCTGGGAATTGACCGCCCTTACAAGCTGGAGGCTGATAGGATTTTTCAGGCAAAAACAGCACGTCCTGCGCGCGGATAAAGCTTTCCTGGTGACTGTATTCGGAGCGCTCGCGATGCTATTGGGCTTCATATTTATTTACCAGAAGACCGGCTCATTCGACCTGGCCGTCATTAAAAGCGCGTTAGGGACACTACCGCTGCCCGACATTGCCGTTGCGCTCATACTTATAGGTATACTCTCCAAATCTGCGACATTGCCGTTTCACACATGGCTGCCGGACGCCGGCGTAGCCCCATCCCCGGTAACGGCGCTTCTTCATGCCGCGGTCCTTGTCAAAATAGGCGTATATGTATACGCCAGGCTTTTCATAGCTACATTCGCCATCGGCGATATATGGCATACCATAGTGCCTGCCATAGCTGCGGCAAGCGCACTCGTTTCAGCAGGCGCAGCCCTGATCGAAACGGACATGAAGCGGATAATTGCGTATTCTACGGTCAGCCAGATCGCATTCATATTCCTGGGGTTTAGTGTCGGGAGCTCTATCGGAATAGCCGGGGCGCTCCTTTTCATACTGATGCACGGACTCGCCAAAGGAGGGTTATTCCTCTGCGCCGGTATCGTGGAGCAGAACGCGAAGACAAAAGATATAACAAAGATGGGCGGGTTGATGAGCACCATGCCCGTAACCGCGATCTCTTTTCTGGCCTGCTCTTTCTCTATTATGGGGTTGCCGCCGTTCGGAGGCTTCTTCAGCAAATACCTTGTATTCTCAGGTACGTTAGCATCAAGCCATAATTATATAGCAATGACATTTTTCGTAGGGGCTGTCCTGACAATACTTTATCTATTGAGGATATTCAACATGGTCTTTCTCGGCGAAAGCCGATTGGGAAGCGTAAGGGAAGGGTCGCGCATAATGGTTGTATCCGTCGCGGCTCTTGCAACGCTCTCGCTTCTGGCCGGTATTTACATAAAATACCCGTCCGACTTCGTGCAGATGACCGTAAAACAGATGCTGGGGATGTAGTTTATGGCAGACACTATATTATTGCCGATCCTGATACCGATAATAGCCGGGTTAATAGTCCTGGCAGTACCGGACAGGCTGCGGTGGGTGAAAGAAGCCATCGCTTTAATAGCCGCTTCGGCTAATCTGCTTACCACCATCTTGCTATTTAATGCTAACATGGCCTACATCGCTTCGTGGGCCGGTTTTGGTATAGAGTTCGCGTTAAGGCTTTACCACTTCAGCGCTTTTATCATCCTCGCTGCCGCCGCTTTCGGGTTCCTCGTGATCCTGTATTCAATGGCATTCCTGTCCGGCAAGAAGTACGCGAAACTATTCTACGCATACCTTTTAATAACGCTCGGCTTTATAGCAGGCGCCGTGTTGTCAGACCACCTGGTGTCCATGTTCTTCTTCTGGGAAGGTTCGCTTATCATGCTTTCCGTCTTGATAGCAATAGGGTCAAAGACGGCATTCAAGACCGCCATGAAGGCCTTCATAATACTCGGGATAAGCGACCTGGCCATGATGATCGGTATAGCGCTCTTCGGCCATCTATCGGGAACACTTATGATATCCGGCGCCAGGATACCGGCAACCGGGCTTGGCGGGGCGGCTTTCTTGTTATTGATGATTGGAGCGATATCAAAATCCGGGTCGATGCCTTTTCACAGCTGGATACCTGATGCTGCCATCGACGCGCCGCTGCCGTTCATGGCAGTAATACCCGCGGCTATCGAAAAACTTCTCGGCATATATTTCCTGACCACGATATGCCTCGACATGTTCACGCTTGAGCCCCATTCATCCTTAAGTTATCTGCTTATGCCGATAGGAG
>JAQUSE010000028.1 GCA_028715235.1 Candidatus Omnitrophota bacterium
CCTGGTGGCTTGTTAAGGCTTATAAAAGTGGTTGACAAGCGGCCCGGAGGCTATTATAATCATATTTCCTTGCAAAATTTACCTAATATAAAGATTATAATCACAGGAGACGATATGGCAAAGAAGACTATCAAGGATGTTGATCTTAAAGGTAAGAGGGTGCTGATGCGGGTCGATTTTAACGTCCCGCTCGATGACAAGCTCAATATTACGGACGATATACGCATAAGAGCTGCCCTGCCTGCCATAAAATACGCTTTGGATAAAGGGGCAAAGGTAATATTGATGAGCCATCTGGGCAGGCCGGACGGCCAGGTCAGTGAAAAATTGCGCCTTGCGCCTGTAGCCAAAAGGCTTGAGAATCTTCTTGGTAAGCCGGTTTTGGCGCTCAAAGATTGCATAGGGGATGATGTTAAAAAGGCGGTATCGGCGATGAAGGCTGGCGATGTCATCCTGTTGGAGAACCTCAGGTTCCATGCCGAGGAAGAGAAGAACGACTCCAATTTCGCGAAAGAGCTCGCGAGTCTTGGTGATGTATTCGTGAACGACGCGTTTGGGACGGCTCATAGGGCGCATGCGTCGACCGAAGGCGTAACGCATTACCTGCCGTCTGTGGCGGGATTCCTGCTTGAAAAAGAGATACAGTACCTTGGTAATGCCGTTGACGATCCGGCGCGGCCTTTTGTCGCGATACTGGGCGGAGCAAAGGTCAAAGACAAGATAAAGGTAATAGATAACCTGCTAAATAAGGTCGACGCGCTTTTAATAGGCGGCGGCATGGCATATACATTCCTGAAGGCAAAAGGGAAGACGATAGGTTCTTCGAAGCTCGACAAGGATGGACTCGATACCGCTAAGGCGGCGCTCGATAAGGCGGCAAAGAAGAACATCCCGATGCTCCTCCCTATAGACCACATAGTAGCCGATAAGTTCGAGGCGAACGCCAATTCGAAGCTTGTGGGAGAAGATATACCGGACGGATGGATGGGCCTTGATATAGGCCCGAAGACGATAAAACTTTTCGAAGATAAACTTAAGTCGGCGAAGACCATAGTATGGAACGGCCCGCTCGGCGTATTTGAGATGGATAAATTCGCCAAGGGGACTGAAGACGTGGCTAAATTCATAGCCGGGTTGAAGGGCGTTACTTCCATAATAGGCGGCGGCGATACAGCGGCCGCGATGTCGAAGTTCAAAGTCGAGGATAAGATGGCGCATATATCCACCGGCGGCGGCGCGTCGCTGGAATATCTCGAAGGAAGAGGCCTGCCGGGCATAGACGCGCTTAACGATAGATGCTGCGAGGAAGGTTGTAAATCATGCGGAAGATAATAATTGCCGGCAATTGGAAGATGAACAAGAACATATCCGAGTCGATAGACCTTGCCAATTACGTCAAGAGGACTCTTTATGATATCGGCGAGATAGAAATAGTCCTTTGTCCGCCGTTCACATCCTTAAGCGACGTGAAAGAGATCGTCATGGATACGAATATAAAGCTCGGCGCGCAGAACGTCCATTGGGAAAAAGAAGGCGCGCTTACCGGGGAGATATCCTGCGGCATGTTGAAGAACGTTGGATGCGAGTACGTCATTATAGGCCATTCCGAGCGCAGGCAGTTCTTCGGGGATACTAACGAGACTGTCAATAAGAAGGTCAAAGCGGCGCTGAAAGAGGGACTGAAGCCGATCGTCTGCGTCGGAGAAAAGCTGGAACAACGGAAACTCGGCAAGACGTTCGATGTAATAAAAGATCATGTGGAGAATTCACTCGCGGGATTGTCCGCGGAAGAGATGCTCAAGACGGTGGTAGCTTATGAGCCTGTCTGGGCGATAGGCACAGGCGTCAACGCGACGAAGGAGCAGGCTCAGGAAGTCCATAAATATATAAGGCAGCTCCTGGAAAAGATGTTCGGCCCGGAGACGGCAAAAAGCGTGAGAATACAATACGGCGGAAGCGTGAAGCCGGATAATATAAAGGAGTTGATCTCCCAGGAAGATGTCGACGGCGCTCTCGTAGGAGGGGCCAGCCTTAAGGGGGATTCATTCACACAGATAGTCAAAAATTGCCTTTAATTTTTGCACACAAAATCGAGAGGTAGAATATGTTATATGGTATATTCATCGGTTTGCACGTAATAGTATCTCTGATCCTTATCGCGGTAATCCTGCTTCAGGCAGGCAGGGGAGGAGGCTTAAGCGAAACGTTCGGCGGAAGCTCCACCCAGACTATCCTGGGGACGAAGACATCGGTCTTCTTGAAGCGCGCGACGGCTACTTCGGCGGTGATATATATACTCACTTGCCTTATATTGGCAGTCATGACAAGCCATAGAGGAAGGTCTCTTGTGTCGAAGGGAGTTATCGCTCCGGTCACCCAGGGGCAAGGAACCGCGCCCCAGCCGTTCGCTAACGACATGGTCGATTTCTAATAAATAGATGAGTACAATAGCGCAGCGTAAAATTAAGATACCGCTAATATCATTAGCGGTATTTTTTTTAACGGGGGCACTTAATGCCGAGGAAAGGTCCTTCGAACGCGCCGCATTTGGAGACGCCATAATCGTCTCATCGATAGGGGATGCCCGTTCACTTATACCTATACTCGCCTCTGACTCCGCATCGAGCGATATCTGCGGCATGGTCTTCAACGGACTCGTCAAATACGACAAGCATGTCAGGATAGTCGGGGATCTCGCCGAGAGCTGGGATATTTCCGCAGACGGGCTGATCATCATATTTCATTTAAGGAAAGGCGTTAAATGGCATGACGGCGCGCCTTTTACGGCGAAGGACGTAGAATTTACCTATAAGAAATTGATCGATCCTAACGTGAAGACGCCGTACAGCGGCGACTTCGAAAGGGTTAAAAATTTCGAAATATTGGACGATCATACCGTTAAGATCACACACAAAGAGCCTTTTGCCCCGTCGCTGGCCAGCTGGGGCATGTGGGTAATGCCGGAGCACCTTCTGAAGAGCGAGGATCTCAATAAGACCGGGTTCTCGCGCCATCCTGTCGGGACCGGCCCGTATATATTCAAGGCGTGGAAGACGGGTGAGAAGATAGAACTTGTATCGAACCGCGGATATTTCGAAGGCCGCCCGTTCATAGACCGCTATATATACAGGATAATCCCGGACGAGGCTACGATATTCCTTGAGCTCCAGACGCAGGGCGTCGACCTTTCGCACCTTACCCCTTTGCAATACACGAGACAGACAGATAATAATTTCTTTAAGAAGCATTTCCAAAAATTCAAATATCCGAGTTTCGGATACACCTATATGGGATATAACCTGTCGGATCCGAGATTTGCCGATGTGAGAGTTAGACAGGCTATCAATTACGCTGTGGATAAGCAGGAGATAGTAGATACGATATTCTTTGGTCTTGCGAAGGTCACGACAGGGCCGTTCATCATGGATTCGTGGGCGTACAATAATGACGTGAAGCCGTTGCCGCGCGATCTGCCTAAGGCGCGGGAGCTGTTGAAAGAAGCGGGCTGGGAAGATCGCAACGCCGACGGGTGGCTGGAAAAGGACGGCAAGGTATTTGAGTTCACAGTCCTGTTAAACCAGGGAAACGCAGAGCGTCAGAGGACCGCTGAGATGATACAGGGGTATCTGAGGGAGGTCGGTATCAGGACGAAGATAAGGGTGCTCGAGTGGAGCACCATGATAAGCGAGTTCATCGATAAGAGGCATTTTGACGCCATAATAATGGGCTGGTTCCTGTCCCGCGACCCGGACAATTACGATATATGGCATTCTTCGAAGACGCGTGAAGGCGAATTCAACTTTGTGGGCTACAGGAACGAAGAGGTCGACAGGCTGCTTTTGGAGGGCCGGCGCACCTTTGACGAGAAGAAGCGCGCGGATATATACCACAGGATACATGAGGCGATCTATAACGATCAGCCGTATATGTTCCTGTATTCCAGCGAAGTGCTGCCGATAGTCAATTCGCGTTTTCGCAACGTAGAGTCGTCGCCCATAGGCATCGGCTACAATTTCATAAAGTGGTACGTCCCTAAGTCAGAACAGAGGTACAAGTGAGGCAAATTTTTCGCCTTGCCCTTGCGCCGATTCGGCTAACCGGCCAGTGGGCTTCGCCTAATTTTGATATCAAGTGTATCTTTATTATATTTAATTAGTTTGGTTTCTTTGTTCTTGTGGTAACTGTGGCGCCAAAGTGCTTTGGGTATTAATGATATGTTATCAAAATTTACGGCTCAACCCACGTGGCCGGTTGCCGTCGTCGCCATAACAGGGCGAAGAAATTTTGCTGAGGAGGCAGGTTAAAAATAGCTTCGGCAACCGCCCGTAAGTTCCCTGCCCGCCTGACACAGTCGAAGTCGGGCAGGCGGGCGCCATCTGAGGAGCGAAAAATTTTACCGGAGGAGCTGGTTGGGAAATTTTTACGGGTGATGCTCCTTCCAGACTTTTTCTCGATAAAGGGCGAAGTATGGATGGGGTGTCCCGAATACAGTAAGTGTAGTTCGGCGCACATAGATACGCGCTTATGTCGTAGGGGAGGTTTAAACCTCCCCTACGACTACAGATTGTAAACCCAATCCGATGGAGTTAACGACAGGCGGATTGGATGGGGTGCCCGAATGTTAAGGACTATAGTTCGGGATACATAGATACGCGCATAGAATATACCAAAACATATAGACTTCAGCGTCAAGTTAGACCGTTATTTACCCCGAATAGTATAAAGAAATAGTCAAATTGTAAACCCATACGAGCCCTTTAAAAGAAAAAGTCGAAGGAGCAGCAGGACCCGTAAAATTTCCTGGGGTGCTCACATAACGAGGCTTAGGTTGAAGCAGGATAGAAAAAATTTCGAATAGAAAGAGAATATGATCAGGTATATCGCGAAACGGCTGGCGGGGTTCGTTCCCGTGTTCTTCGGGATAACGCTCATCTCTTTCTTCGTCATCCATCTCGCTCCGGGCAAGCCGACAGACATCCAGACGAGCCTTAACCCGAAGGTCTCCTATGAGGCCAGGATGAGGCTTGAGAGACTATACGGACTCGACAAGCCGCTCCATGTCCAGTATTTCGATTGGCTAAGGCGGTTCGTTGTCTTCGACTTCGGCCGTTCGTATGTGGACGACCGCCCTGTTCGCGCGAAGATAGCCGAGCGTATACCGATAACGCTGCTCATTAACATATTGTCGCTTATACTCATCTTTGCCATAGGCATCCCGCTGGGAATAATCTCCGCGGTAAGACGCGGGTCATTCATGGACAGGTTAACTACGGTCTTCTCGTTCATAGGATTCTCAACGCCGGAGTTCTGGCTTGCTCTCTTATTGATGAGCTTCTTTTCTATAACATTGAATTGGCTTCCGATATCCGGCATAAAATCGCTCGACTTCGAATATTTTAGCGCCGCAGGAAAGGTCCTCGACGTTGCAAAACACCTGGTATTGCCTGTCTGTATTTCGGCGTTCGGCGGCATCGCAGGCATATCGCGTTACATGAGGTCGTCAATGGTCGGCGTTATCCATCAGGATTATATAAGGACTGCGCGGGCCAAAGGGCTTAATGAGCGGCAGGTCATTTATAAACATGCCCTTAAGAACGCGCTCCTTCCCGTAATAACGATAATAGGACTTGCGATCCCCGGGCTTATCGGCGGCAGCGTGATATTTGAATCGATATTCGCGATACCCGGCATGGGACGGCTTTTTTACGAATCGGTGATGGCCAGGGACTATGCGACGATAATGGGGGTCCTATCGATCGGAGCGATGTTGACGCTGTTGGGTAACCTATTGGCGGACATAGCCTATTCATACGCCGACCCGAGGATAAGGGTTTCAGGAGAACGATGAAGAGATTATTCAAAGATAAGATCGCGCTCGCGAGCCTGTGTTTCATTGCGGTGATCCTGGCGTTTGCGTTATTTGCGCCATTGATCGCGACGTATAATCCGACGTCAATAGACGTGCGCTCTGTCTTAGCGCCTCCGTCGCATCAGCATATATTGGGAACGGATACTCTCGGAAGGGACATATTCTCGCGCATAGTGTACGGGTCGCGGATCTCGCTTTCGATAGGCTTCATAGCCGTCGGCATAGCGGTCCTCATAGGGATATTCTTCGGCTCTGTTGCCGGTTACTACGGCGGAAAGATAGATTCGACGATAATGAGGCTGGTGGATATAATGCTCTGTTTCCCGACGTTCTTCCTGATACTCGCAGTCATAGCGTTATTGGAGCCGTCCATCTTCAACATAATGGCGGTGATAGGGATGACGAGCTGGATGGGGGTCGCCCGTCTCATACGGGCCGAGGTCCTGACGCTTAAGGAGCGGGACTATGTCAGCGCCTCGAGGGTCATGGGCGGGAGCGACGCGTGGATAATCTGGAAACACCTGATACCGAACGCTATCGGGCCGGTCATGGTCAACGCAACGCTCGGTGTAGGCGGCGCCATACTTGTAGAATCGGCATTGAGTTTTTTGGGGATAGGCGTCCAGCCGCCGACGCCCAGTTGGGGCAATATCCTGATGGACGGGAAATCCACGCTTGGCGTGGCCTGGTGGCTTACGATATTCCCGGGTATTTTCATATTGCTGACGGTACTGGCGTATAACCTCCTGGGCGACAGGCTGCGCGACATGCTTGAACCGCGGATCAAAGGATAAGACCTGCGAGGTGTGACCAGTATAAGTAATCACTCCTCGCAGGTCAAACATGGATTATTGGCTACATTATGAAGATATTACAGGTAGATGATCTCAGGACATATTTTTTTACATCGCATGGCGCGGTTAAAGCCGTTGACGGCGTAAACTTCGACATAGAGAAAAGAGAGGTCTTCGGGCTCGTGGGCGAGTCGGGCTCCGGGAAGACGCTGACAGCGCTATCGATCCTGAGGCTTATACCTGAATCCGCCAGGTTAGAGAGCGGAAAGGTCCTTTTTAACGGTGAGGATATGATCACAGCCGATAACGACCGCCTTCGCAGCATAAGGGGAGCCAAGATATCGATAGTATTCCAGGAGCCGTCGACCGCTCTAAATCCCGTATTTACGATAGGCTATCAGATGACAGAGGCTGTGCTTGCGCATCGGCCTATCGGGAAGAAGAAAGCCCGGGACATCGCTATTAACTATTTAGGGAAAGTACACATCCCCCAGCCTGAGAAGGTGTTCGGCGATTACCCTCACCAGATATCCGGCGGCGCAAAACAGCGCGTTATGATAGCCATGGCTTTAATGAATTCGCCCGAGCTTGTGATCCTCGATGAGCCGACGACCGCGCTTGATGTAACGATCCAGGCCGGCATACTCGACCTGCTGGACGAAATTCTCGAGAAAGAGAAGGTCTCGATGCTATTTATCAGCCACGATTTTGGTATCATATCAAGGATGTGCGATCGCGTGGCTGTTATGCGTAAGGGTAGGATAGTGGAAGAGGGCCAGACTGACAGGATCATTAACAGTCCGCGGGAACCGTATACGATGTCGCTGCTGGAGTCGGTAAAGGCGCTGTTGTAAGTTTATGACTCGCGAAAGTTACGTAAGGTTAAGGTGATATGGCGATAGTTAAATGCAATGAAGTAAAAAAATACTTTCCCGTCAGAAGAGGATATCTGAGGGAAGAGGCCGGCGTAGTTAAGGCCGTTGACGGCGTCTCTTTTGAGATAGAAAAGGGCGATTCGTTCGGGCTTGTCGGAGAATCTGGATGCGGGAAGACGACGCTCGGCAAGATCGTCCTTGGCCTGCTGAAACCGGATTCCGGGAGCGTAGAGCTCGCGACGTCAAGACCGCAGGTCATATTCCAGGATCCCTATAACAGCCTCGATCCAAAGATGAGAGTCTTCGATATTCTGGCAGAGGGCCTTGTCCTTCAAAACAGAGCCTTTGATCCGAAAAAAAGGATAGAAGAGGCGCTTGACCTTATAAAACTGCCGAAGAACGCCGTTATAAAATATCCGCATCAATTCTCCGGAGGCGAACGCCAGAGGATCGCCATAGGCCGCGCTATCCTGACAAAGCCCGAATTCATAGTCTGCGACGAGCCGGTTTCGAGCCTGGACGTGACGATCCAGCTTCAGATACTAAATTTACTGAAAGACATACAGAAAAAGTTGTCGGTGACATATCTTTTTATCAGTCACGATCTCAGGGTCGTGAAGTTCATGTGCGGCCGCATCGCGGTCATGAAGGAAGGGCGGATAGTCGAAACGGGAAACGCCGGAAAAGTCTATTCCGATCCGGCCCATCCCTATACGAAACAACTTTTATCCTCTATCCTGGATATTAAAGTATAAAATGCGTATCAAGCGATGAAGATCGGAAATATTATAAGATTGCTCGATAAGGCCTACGGCAAGCCGGCCCGGCTCAAGAGGTCGGATCCTGTCGATGAGCTCGTCCGCACGATACTATCGCAGAATACTACGGACAGGAATTCGCTGAAAGCGTTCGCGTCGCTAAAAGAGCGTTTCAGGTCATGGGGTGCGCTGCTTAAGACGCCTGTGGGCAGGATAGAGCGTATCATAAAGCACGCGGGCCTCGCCAATATCAAATCGAAGCGCATAAAAGAGACGCTCTACGAGATCAATAGGAGGCAAGGCGGGGTAACGCTTGCGCATCTCGCGGATCTGAGCGTCGATGACGCCGCAGAGTATCTCAAATCACTTAAAGGCGTGGGCCCGAAGACTGCCGCATGCGTCCTGTTGTTCAGTTTCGGTATGGCGTCCATGCCGGTAGATACGCATATATTCAGGGTGGCTAAGAGGCTGGGCTTGATAGGCGCTTCCATTAATATAGGGGAGGCGCATGACGTTCTGTCGGACGTCGTTCCTAAAGACTTGATATATAGTTTTCATTTAGGTATAATAGAACACGGTCGCAGAACCTGCAAAGCGAGAAGTCCGCGCTGCGGGTCTTGTGTTTTATACGGATTATGCGCGTTTAAAGACAAACGGTTTTATGCGAAAAAAGGAGCTGAGCTGACGTGATACGACGTGCAAATGTAAGCGATGTCAAACAGATGCAGAAGCTTATAACGTTTTACGCGAAACAGGATAGGATGCTTCCGCGTTCCCTGAACGAACTTTACGAGAACGTAAGAGATTTCTTCGTATATGCCGAAGGGAAGAAGATATACGGCTGCTGCGCCCTGCATATAGACTGGGAGGACCTGGCGGAGGTGAAGAGCCTTGCTGTGGCGAGGTCGAAGTCGGGCAAGGGTGTGGGCAAGAAGCTGCTCGACCAGTGCCTAAAAGAAGCGAAGGCGTTGAAAGTCAAGAAGGTCATAGCGCTCACTTATATACCGGAGTTTTTTAAGATGTTCGGTTTCAATATAGTCGATAAGAAAGAGCTCCCTCATAAGATATGGAGCGAATGTATAAAGTGCGTCTATTTCCCGAGCTGCAAGGAAATAGCGATGGTGAAAGAACTATAGTCTGCATACGGGAAAGGCAAGAATGGGTTACACGATAACAGAGAAGATCCTGCTGAAGCATACAAAACTGAAAGATATCCATCCGGGCGAATTCATCGACGCAAAGGTCGATCTCTGCCTCGGTAATGACATCACCGCGCCGCTTGCGATAGAGGAGTTCGGGAAGCTCGGCCTGAAAGAGGTCTTCGACAGGAAGAAGGTTGTTCTCGTGCCCGATCACTTCGCGCCCGCTAAGGACATGAAGAGCGCCAACCAGTGCAAGGTGCTGGCGAATTTCGCTAAAAGATATAAGATAAAGAATTATTTTGAGATAGGGAGGATGGGGATCGAGCATGCCCTCCTTCCCGAGATGGGACTTGTCCTTCCGGGCGACCTTGTCGTCGGGGCGGATTCGCATACCTGCACCTACGGAGGGCTGGGCGCTTTTTCGACGGGCGTCGGCTCGACCGACCTCGCCGCCGCGATGGCCATAGGGGAATGCTGGATGAGGGTGCCCGAGTCCATCAAATTCATATTTTACGGGAAGTTAAATAAGTGGGTAGGCGGGAAGGACCTGATCCTGCATACGATAGGCGACATAGGCGTCGACGGCGCCATTAAATGCGCAATGGAATTTACGGGAGAGACTATCGAAAACCTTCCAATGGATGACAGGCTCTCGATGTGCAACATGGCGATCGAAGCCGGCGGCAAGAACGGCATAATAGCGCCCGATAAGATCACTAAGAGCTATATTGGATCGATCAAGAATAGGGCGAAGCCGGGGAACGGAAAATTCTATTTCAGCGATGAAGACGCCGTTTATAAGGCGGTTAAGGAATACGACGTCCGTAAGATCGAGCCCCTGGTAGCGTGCCCGAACCTGCCGAGCAACGTGAAGAATGTAAAGGCGCTTAAGGATGTGACTGTAGACCAGGTCGTAATAGGCTCCTGCACCAACGGCAGGATATCCGACCTGAGGATCGCCGCTAAGATATTGCGCGGTAAGTCGGTAAAGGCGGGCGTGAGGCTCATTGTTATACCGGGGACTCAGAAGATATACCTGGAGGCGGTCAATGAGGGGCTCGCCAAAATATTCGTCGAGGCGGGCGGTATATTCTCGACGCCGACGTGCGGGCCGTGCCTGGGCGGACACATGGGCATATTGGCGGAAGGCGAGAGGGCGCTCGCTACTACAAACAGGAACTTCATAGGCAGGATGGGGCACCCGAAGAGCGAGGTATACCTGTCGAACCCTGCGGTAGCCGCCGCAAGCGCGGTAAAGGGTAGTATTGCCCATCCGGAAGAGGTAGTTTAATATGAGCGACAAAATGTCACTTAAGGGGCGTTCCCACAAGTTCGGCGACGATATCAATACCGACGATATAATAGCGGCGCGTTACCTTAATACTACGGACGGGAACGAGCTCGCGAAACATTGCATGGAGCATATTGATAAAAATTTCGTAAAGAAGATAAAACGCGGCGACATAATAGCCGCCGGCAGGAATTTCGGGTGCGGCTCATCGAGAGAGCACGCGCCGCTCGCAATAAAGGCGAGCGGGATATCCTGCGTCATAGCCCAGACCTTCGCGAGGATATTCAACAGGAATAGCATTAATATAGGGCTGCCTTTGATAGAGCTGCCCGAGGACGCGAAGAGGATCAGGAAGGGCGACCTGTTAAAGGTCGATATAAAGAGAGGGTTGGTGCGTAATTTAACGAGAAAGGAGACTTACAGATTCGAAAAATATCCGCCGTTCATGCAAAAGATAATTAACTCAGGCGGATTGATGGAATATGTAAAAAGAAAAATAAGATGACTACAAAAGTGTACAAGATAGCTGTAATAGCGGGTGACGGGACAGGGCCGGAGGTGGTAGCCGAGGGATTGAAGGTCCTGAAGGCCGCCTCCAAAAAATTTAATTTTTCATACAAAGAAGAGATGTTCGATTACGGCGGCGATCGTTATCTGAAGACGGGCAAGACGATAGACGATAAAGAGCTCGCGAATTTGAAAAAGTTCGACGCCATATTCCTGGGCGCCATAGGCCATCCGGACGTTAAACCGGGCATACTCGAGCAGGGTATTTTACTCAAGACGAGATTCGGCCTTGATCAGTATATCAATTTAAGGCCGGTGAAATTATATGATCCTCGATTCTGCCCATTGAAAGACAAGAAACCGGAAGACATAGATTTTGTCGTTGTCCGCGAGAATTCCGAAGGGCTTTATAAGGGGATGGGCGAGTTCCAGAATAAGGGCAAGATTGACGAAGTAGCGATACAGATATCGTATAATACGAGAAAAGGCGTCGAGCGCTGTATCCGTTACGCGTTCGAACTCGCCGAGAAACGGAACTCGCGGAAAAAGTTGACCCTCTGCGGCAAGACGAACGTCCTGACATATGCCTGGGACCTGTGGCAGAGGACGTTCGACGAAGTAAAGAAAGATTACCCCGATGTCCAGACGGATTACGCGCACGTGGACGCGACGACGATGTGGTTCGTGAAGAACCCGGAATGGTTCGATATCATCGTTACCGATAACCTGTTCGGGGACATCATA
>JAQUSE010000245.1 GCA_028715235.1 Candidatus Omnitrophota bacterium
CGTAATAAGCCGCGATTCTACGAGGCTCTCGAATACAGGCATGCCGTCATCCAGATACCCTCCGGCTAACTGCCACAGGGCCGTGGCCGTCTCCAGGTTCTGGTCATAATATTTAATCGCGCCGTCCACCCTCTGGTCGGTAATGCTGTCCGCCGGGGCGGAAAAGATACTGTAGAAGCTTCCCGTTGCGCTCATAGGAGCGCCTGTCATAGTGTTCGGCAGATACTTCATGCCGCCGGTCCATGTGCCGAAGCCGCTCGAATAGTAGCTTCCGACAAGCATGGAGGTTAACGAAACCCCGCTTGTAGTGGATGAAAAAGCGTTCCCTGAAAGGGCTATCAAGGCGTCGAGATAGGCCGTATCCGAGTCCGCGGTGGCCCTCGTGATATCTTTCACCAGGACATAATCGTCCGAACCGGAGCCTGTTTTTACCTTCTCCAGCAGATACGCGGTGCTTTCGGCGCCGTCTTTCCATGGGGCGTCCATATCGACGTCAAAACCTGTTATCAGGCCGTCCGGCAGGGTCGCCCACATAGTCGAGTAGTCCATCGTGGTCTGGGCGGCCACAAGGAGCCGGTCCCATGTAAGGTCTTCACCAAAATTCTGTCCGGTTATGTCGCCGAAGTCGAATATGCCGCGCGAGTCCACTACCATCTGCGCGGCCTGCAGGTTCGGCGTTATGCCGGTCTGGTAGTCGAAATCCGCTTTCTCCCATTCGACGGCTTCCGCGAGCCATTTTTCGAAGTCCTCCGTCTCGAGATACTTACCGGTTATGGCGGTGTGGACCGAATAATACGCTTTCAGTATGTCGGCCACGTATGTCTCTATCTGCGCCTGGAGCGTGGCCACCTCGTTCAGGAACCACGCCACGGCCGAGAGCATCCTCTGGTTTATCTGATTCACGGCCTCCAGCGCGGCCTCGAAGAGTTTGCCGATGGCGCTGTTATAAGCGTCCTGCGCCTGTCTTACGCGCGAATTGTACCACTCTATGGCGCTCCTTATGAGCGCGGGCATGGCGTCCATGATAAGCGACATTATCTCTTCGTCCGTCGCGGTCTCGTAGGAGGCGCCTGCCGACGGCTCTCCTCCCGCGTCGCCGTCATCCCCATCCTCGCCGCCGAGGCCCGCTATGATTTCGCCGTCGTCGTCCGCGCCGGCGCCTGCTTCAAACGAAGCCAGATCGTCCCTCCAGGCATCTACAAGAGAGGCCAGCGAGTCGTAACAGCTTCCGGCGTAATTATTGACGGTCGTAACGAGCGCGCTCGATGCGTCGCCGACCGCCGAGACGAGCGCCGTGGTG
Organism: Candidatus Omnitrophota bacterium; assembly: GCA_028715235.1. Lineage (GTDB taxonomy): Bacteria > Omnitrophota > Gorgyraeia > 2-01-FULL-45-10 > 2-01-FULL-45-10 > JAQUSE01. The sequence goes on from JAQUSE010000245.1 coordinate 1,301, forward strand.
GCCTTCTGCGCCTCGGAGGTGAGCCTATTCCATGTCTCGTTGAACGAGGTTGTGTCCATCATGGCAAAGGCCGTATTCTTAAGGTATTGGAAGACTGTGCCGTAATATTGCACCCCTACCGAATCGAGAAGGCTGTCGCGCGTTTCGGCGGCGGCCGTGTCGATCTTTTTGAGCGTATCCACATAACTTAAGGCCGTATTGGCGTAGCCGACCTTGGCGGCTTTGGTCGCGGTATCCTTTGTGGTCCGGGCAGTCTCGACGGCGGCGGAATAGGCCGAAGCCGCCCGGCTTACCTTCGCGCTCCTGTCGGCCGCGGCCATGGCGGTATCGACAGACGGTGTGGCCGCTTCTATCGCGGCTACGGCGTCGTTATATTCGGTGGTGGCGGAACCCGTTCCTACATTTATACTGCGGGATCTTATGGTATATGCGTTATTAGACGTATCCTCGTAGTATTCAAAATACGATCCTCCTACGACAGCCGTGCATATGCTGAATGCCGAATTTATGGCGCCTATCTGACCCCTCATGGCGAGGTAGCTCTCTATCCGGTCTATGCTCGACTCGGTAGTAGTGGTTGTGGTAGTGCCGGAAGTAGTGGTAGTGGTCTTGTTGGGATCCAGGCTCGACACCGTCCACGGCGGGTACTCGTAGTTGTAAGTGCCGGGCGGCGCGTAATCGAATGTAAACTTTAGTCCTGAATACCCGAGTGAACTTGGGTCGGGGAGACTACCATAAATGTGGGGTTGTGCGGACGTTGTACCGGTGCCATCCTCCTTATATGTAGTGGTATAATCGATAAAATACTGCCCCTGAAGACCGCCGGGGGGAATGCTGGGGGGAATTGGAGCAATCTGTATTGAATACGTCTCTATTTTACTGTATGTATGAGAAGGGACCTGGTGAAAACCGTCGGTTGAGTTATAAGCCCATTTGTTATCATCGGATATATTTTCCTTTATGACATGAAATATTTTATCCCCATCCACGCTCCAGGTTTCATTACAATAACTTGAGGTTCCGGAGTACAGAAGATCCGCTATAGTTATATTACCCTGGGGGGTACAGGTGGTAATATGCTCTGTATAACTATAGGATGAATTCCCTGAATCGGTATAATGCCATGTATATTTTGCGGATGTCCATCCTGTCCGTGTAAGAGATCTGGTTTGAACAAGATCCGTAAAAGAATCTTTTTCGTAATTGAGCCCGGTCGAGTAGCCGCCGGGATAAGTACTGTAGGGGATATAATAAGACTGGGACCGGGTCTCAGTAGTTACCGTCTTTTCATACCATGACCACGCCGCGTCGATGGCCGCGTAAAGCGCGTCGTCTATTGCCGCTATCGCGTCGTATAACGCGTCGCGCGCGTTATATACCTTCTCGGCTTTTTGCGCCGTAGCTACGGCGAGCGCCAGTTTTTTGGAGGAACCGAAATTTCCGCTCGCGTTTATCTTATCGATGGCGCCCCACATGATCTGCCTGCCCTTGGCCAGGGCGGACGCGGCGACGCCTCCTATATACGCCGATATGCTCTTCGTGGAAATGCCGTCTCGCACTACGCAATACGAGCCGCCTGTAATCGAATATATCTTGTCGCTCACGGCCTTCGCGTCCGATTTCAACTTTGTAAGTGACGAACCTGTTATAAGCCCATCGTACGCCTTTTTGGCGGCGTCCAATTTTTCGTCAAGCTCCTTCTTTTTGGCGTCGTAAGCTTCGGTCAGGGTCTTTCCGTCCACCTCGGTCACGCCGATGGCCTCGGACGCCTTCTTCTCGGAATCGAGCTTATGCACTGCAGCCTCATAACCCTTCTGCGTTACTTCCCTGGCGGAAGAAGCGAAGCTGGCAACGGCCTTGGCGATGGTATCCGCCACATAAGTGTATGTCTCTATATCCGCTCTCGTAGCGGCGGTCTTCGACACTATGGCCCTCTCCGCCAGAAG
>JAQUSE010000246.1 GCA_028715235.1 Candidatus Omnitrophota bacterium
ATGGACATTAGTAATATATTTTTCGACAAGACAAAAAAAAGAAAATTTTATGCGCAATAAAAAACCCTCACTCCTGGTATCGGATTCTAAGTGCAGGATATTTGATCATCCCGGCCTGGAAGCAACCGGCATGAAAGCAGGAATCGCATTTGTACTTAACAGTGACGAGCTTATGAAAATGCCCGCAGGAAGCCAGTTATTTAAATTACCCTCCAGGCTTGCCGTAGGATACGACCCTATCGCCAAATCTTTTGTAACAAAAGAAGATCTTTTTGCAGTCGCGGCGTTCCCGCAGCCCGGACACACATTAACTTACAGTACCTCGTACTTAGAGACCGGAAAAGTAATTCCGCTCCCGCTTTTTGCCTATGGCGCATGCGCCCTATACAACAACGAAATATACATCGCCGCTGTAAAAGTCGATAAAGATAGGCGGCACGATTCGACTTTAATAGATTTACGACAAGTGAAGAAGAACGTATTGATTTTCAGGAAGTATTTTCCAAAAAATAGATTAATAATGCATCTTGCCGATTGCGCCGTTATACACGGGTGCCCGAATGCCCAGAATTTTTTCCTGTCACGCTACGAAGCACCGTTACCAACTTCACCGTCGTGCAACGCAAACTGCAGGGGCTGTATCTCATATCAGACAGGAAAGACCCGCTGCAGCCAGCCTAGAATAAAATTTGTCCCGCGAGCCGAGGAAGTTTCTCAGATAGCTCTATTCCATATATCCAGGGTCAAGGATTCGATAGTAAGCTTCGGACAGGGCTGCGAAGGAGAACCGCTGCTTCAGGGCAGACTGATAGAAGAGTCTATAAGATTAATACGCGGAAAAACTTCCAAAGGCACAATAAATATAAATACGAACGGCAGCCTTCCTGATACTTTAAATAGATTGTTCAAAGCAGGACTTGACAGCGCGAGGATAAGCTTAAATAGCGCGAGAGAAAACTATTACGCAGGATATTATCAGCCGCGGGGATACTCATTCGGCGATGTGCTGAAATCGATGAAAATTGTTAAATTAAACGGCGGCGTTCTTTCCATCAACTATCTCACAATGCCGGGATTCACAGATTCTCGAGACGAAATAAACGCGCTGGAGAGGCTGATCGCAAAATATAAAATAGACATGATCCAATGGAGAAACCTAAACTACGACCCGATACTTTATTTTAAAACGATGAAGACTGGAAGGCTGGATTCGAAAGATTTTATTGGGATCGATAACGAGATAAAATACCTGAAGAAATTATTTCCCGCAATCAGGATGGGATATTTTAACCCTCGCGTAACTGCTTCTCAGCATCGATAATATCACGGTTTATCATGCGGATCGTCGTCTTGATTCGTCCCGCAAGAACAGGGGAGATGGGCGCGTCACTTATCTCGCGCAGTATCTGTATTGCCATGCGGAAATAACGTATCACTTCACCTTCATCCGTATCGGTAAGGTCTAAAATCTTCTCAAATTTCATGCCATGCATCCAGCCCTCTATGGCTTTAGCCAGATTAAAATGCGGAGCCTTGCAATAAGGGTGTATGCCATATCGAGACTCTTTGCGAACTATCCTGTCATGCAGTTCCATGGAAACATTCTTCATATATTGGACATTCTTGGAAAGACCTACAACCACTTGGCCCTTACGCGGTTCAAACACAGTCGCAACCGCCAATATGCCGAGTCCTATCTCATCGAGGTTTTCAAAAACACCATCATCATACAACTCAGCCAAAAGAAGCTCATAGCCATAAACGGCTTTGGCAAACTCACCCTTCGGAGTAAGTTTTCCACCCGCAATGTGCCCGAGCTCTTTCAGAAGCGTCAGCTTCGATTCCATAACTTTAAGCGCGGCGCGCTGTTCTTTAACCTTGGTTTGAGAATAGTGGAGCGAGAGCGGATAAATGTTGAATAGTTCATCCTTGTAGCGGGAATAAAGATTGAGCATCGTCGCATACGAAGCATTGAACTGGCTGTTAACATTTTCAGGCGTTCCGTAAATAACGCGCCTTACCTCATCGAGCTTTATCCTGCGCAAGTTAATACGGCTGTAGACAAAGCCTTCGGTATCAATACCGCGCCTGCCGGCACGTCCGGCCATCTGGTAAAAATCCCGCGTCTTGAGCGTACGTGTATAATTTCCATAAAACTTCGTCAGTTCATCGAAAATAACGGTCCGGCTCGGCATATTTATTCCGAGAGCAAACGTCTCAGTGGTAAATATTACCTTCACTAGTCTGCTTGTGAATAGCCGCTCGATCGCTTCTTTTAGCGTAGGCAGCATGCCTGCATGATGGAACGCAACACCTCGCCGTATGAGAGGTATCATATCGATCGCGCTCTTTTCGTGCGTAAGGTCAAAACGCTCGCACAGACCCTCAAACAACGCCAGGACCTGGGCGGATTCCGTCTTATCCAGGAATTGACAGTTATATAATTCAGAGGCCAGATACTCGGCCCGCTTCCTACCGAATACAAAATATATGCAGGGAAGGCCGTCTTTACTCTCAACGTATTTTATAAGCGAGTGAGTCCTGTTGGGACGGTAACTGCGCATGCCTTTAAGTTTGTTTAAGTCATCGACCACATTATCATGGCACTGAAAGAAAAAGTGAAGGGGCACGGGCCTGGTATTCTCGATAACGACTTTAACATCTTTTTTGTGTATCGACCCGATCCATTTGGCGAATTGATCGATATTAGGTATCGTCGCCGAAAGACATAGTATATTCATATGTGTCGGCAGGAATATCAGAGATTCTTCCCAGACGGTGCCGCGCTCAGGATTGTCGATGTAATGGACCTCGTCGAATATTATCCATGAGTATTTTTTAAGGCTGTCCGGATCATCGAGAACTTTGTTGCGGAATATTTCCGTCGTCATGATGAGGACAGGCGCCTGTGCATTAATCGAAACGTCGCCCGTAAGGATGCCTATGCTGTCGCCGTAGTTGGCCTGAAAATCGCGGAACTTCTGATTCGAGAGCGCCTTGATAGGGGCGGTGTAGATAACGCCTTTTTGGCCTCTAATGCATTCTTCCAGCACATGCTCCGCAATCGCGGTCTTGCCGGCGCCGGTGGGGGCGAAGACTATAACCGAGTGCCCGGCATTGATGTGATCGATCGCTTCCTGCTGAAACCTGTCATATATCATATAGTGCCATTATAGCCCGAAGTACTCATTTGTCCAAAATAAATTTTTAGAAGCGGCAG
>JAQUSE010000247.1 GCA_028715235.1 Candidatus Omnitrophota bacterium
ACCGCTCCGCGCGACAAGCGGACAGAGGATTACATTACGGGAAGATACGGTTAAAAAGTAAAAAGGGAAAAGGAGATCGATATGGAACGCCACATGGACCAGGAACTGAAAGAGCTGAATATTGAGTTCCTGAGGATGGGGGCTTATTCCGAAGAGGCCATCTATAAGGCGATAGAGGCGCTGAAGAACCGCGATAGAGGGATGGCCCAGGCCGTGGTCGATGCCGATAAGTTTGTCGATAAACTGGAGTTGGAAGTCGATGAAAGATGCATCGACCTGATCGCCCGCTATCAGCCTATGGCAAAAGACCTGCGCATCATCGCTACCGCCATGAAAATAAATTCGGAACTCGAAAGGATAGCCGATATAGCGGTAGATATAGCCCAGCGCACTTTGGAGATCGTCGATAAACCTTTCTTGAAACCTCTGGTGGATATACCGAAATTGACGGCCCTCGCGCAAGGCATGGTGAGGATGGCGATAGACGCGTTCATCAAAGGGGACATAGAGTCGGCGAAAAAAGTAGCGCTGTCCGATTCCGAGGCCGATCGCCTTAGGAACGCGATACAAAAAGAGTTGATAGAGGATTATATGGTTAAAGATGCTTCTACGGCCCCGAGGGCCGTTCAACTGCTGCTCATAGCCCGCTTCCTGGAGCGCATATGCGACCATACTACAAATATAGCCGAAGACGTCATATATATGGTCCAGGCCGAGGTCGTCAAACACCACCCTGAAAAACTGAAGTAACGGAACTTTTCGGCATACTATTATTGTCTAATAAATAATAGTGTGATATTATCTATGCAGATATTAAAAGCAGGAGAGGGAAGGCCGGGATGCTATTGAGGACACTCTTAATATCATTTTTTATTATTCATTTTTCCGCCGCATTCGGTATCGCGCAGCCCGAAGAGACGATGGAATGGTATGATTGCGTAATAGAAGCGAAGAACCAGCACCCCAACCTCATGTCGGCCATGGAGCAGGTGAACCAGTCCAAGGCGTCGAAAGAGGTGACCAGGAGTGTTATAATGCCGCAAATAGCGGGCTCTGCTGCCAGGACGACCTCACAGTCGGCGAGCGGCGGCGGCACAGGTACATCGATGGTCAGCCATTCATCCACGGGCGCTAAACCCAAGACAAGCTACAAATACGGCATTACAGGAGAGCAACTGTTATTCGACGGGTTCAAGACCTCTTTTGATCTTTCCGCCGCGGAGAGGAATATATTATCCTCCAGGTATAATTATGACGTTACATCCTCTAATATAAGGCTAAGCCTGAGGTCCGCTTTCGCAAACCTCCTCAAGGCCCAGGAACTCGTTAAGGTAACGAAAGAAATAGCCGCCCGGCGCAAGCAGAACCTCCGTCTTGTCGAGCTGCGGTATGAAGGCGGCCGTGAGCATCGCGGGTCGCTGATGACCGCAGAGGCCGATGTCGCCCAGGCTACTTACGATGTCGACCAGGCCGGGAGAAGCGTCTATTATTCGCAAAGACAGCTTACGAAAGAGATGGGCCGCTCGACATTCATTCCAATGTCGGCGAACGGAAGCCTTGAGGTCCAGGATAAGGTTGAGTTGAGGCCCGACTTTGAGGAATTAGCCCGGACGACCCCGCTCCTGCAGCAGCTCATCGAGAAGAGAGAGTCCGCCAAATTTGGATTGAAATCGACTTACGCCGACTTCGCTCCCAAGGTTTATTTAAGCGGAGGATTGGATAATACTAATACGCAATGGCCGCCCGATAAGAACGAATGGACTGTAGGCGGTAGCATATCGCTGCCGCTTTTTGACGGCGGAAACAGGGTTGCCGCAGTTTCGAAGGCGAAGGCCGTATTAGGCCAGGCCCTCGACGATGAGAGATCGGGACGCGACGGCGTGATCCTGACTCTCGCGAATACCTGGACGAACCTGCAGAACGCGATCGAAAACGTGTGGGTGCGGAAGAAATATCTGGATGCGACTGAAGAACGGGCAAAGATAGCCAGGGCCGAATACTCGATCGGCTTGATGTCGTTCGATAACTGGATAATCATAGAGGACAACCTTGTCTCGGCAAAAAAGAGTTACGTAGAGTCGGAAGCGGCTTCTTTAATAGCCGAAGCCAATTGGATCCAGGCAAAGGGAGGAACGTTGGATTATGATCAAAATTAATAGATGGAAATTATACCTTGGCTTATTATTAATCATCCTGGCGGTGATATTTTTATTCGCGATAAATAAAAAATCTTCAGGTGAAGTCACCAGGGAAGTGAGACCCGTGATCGGCAGTATCCAGACTATGATAACTTCGACAGCGACGGTCCAGCCGGAGAACAGGCTGGAGGTGAAGCCTCCGATAAACGGACGGATAGACGAGATCCTGGTCAAGGAAGGGGATATGGTGAAGGCGGGACAGACGTTGGCGTGGATGAGCTCGACCGAAAGAGCGGCGCTCCTGGACGCCGCTAGAGCCAGAGGGCCTGAAGAGGTCAAATACTGGCAGGAAGTGTATAAAGCGGCCCCCCTGATCTCTCCGATAGACGGCGAGGTCATAGTCAGCACCTGCGAATCGGGCCAGACGATCACCTCGTCGGACGCCGTTATCGTCCTGTCGGACCATCTGATAGTGCAGGCGCAGGTAGACGAAACCGATATAGGCGGGGTGCGCGTGGGGCAAAAAGCTATGATAAGCCTTGACGCGTATCCTAAGATCAAGGTGGACGGGAAGGTAGACCACATATATTATGAGTCCACAACGGTGAATAACGTGACCATTTACGAGGTCGATGTCATGCCTGACAGCGTCCCGCAAGTCTTCCGCTCGGGAATGTCCGCGACCGTCAATATAGTGGAAAAGACGAAAGACGACGCTCTTCTTGTGCCGCTTGAGGCGGTCAAGAAAGATAAGGACGGAGCGGCTTACGTGATTGTATCCGGAGGGCCGCGTAAAGAAGGAGTGGAGCGGAAAGTGGAGCTCGGCATAGCCGATGAAAAAAATATAGAGATCGTTTCCGGTCTTTCGGAGCAGGATACGGTCCTGATAAAGAGCCAGAAATATGATCTTGAAGCTAATTCTAAGATCGGCACCAATCCTCTCATGCCTCAGCGCAAGAAGAGCGGTAAATAAACGATATATGATAGAACTGAAGAACATATCAAAGACTTACAGGACAGGCAAGGTGGGGGTGGCGGCATTGCAAAGCGTCTCCCTC
>JAQUSE010000248.1 GCA_028715235.1 Candidatus Omnitrophota bacterium
TTCGTCTTCTTCATATTCAATGAGCTGCTGACGAACGGCATCAGCCTCGCGATATCATCCAGGGCGCTGACCTCGAAGAGAGCGCACTTTTTCATCTTCTCGATCTCCATGGGCGTAGTGGTGGCCCCGGTAATAGCGGATCTCGGTTCTGCCGCGGCCGTGGCAGGGCTGCATATCGCGATAAGAGGCGGCATCGCCATATTTACCTCGATGCTCTCTTTTGCCGGGCTATGGGGAGAGGTTTATCTCATAACGGGCATAATCCTCGACAGCCTCCAGCGTAAATCACCCTCAAGAACGACCATCTTCACCAATATCACGACCGGCATGAGAAAAGGCGTGGTATATACGGCCATCTTCATGGCCATGCTTTTCTTATTGAAGATGCTGCTCGATTATCCCCCGGCGCAAAAATGCATCGCCGCGCTGCCCATGCTTCTAGGGATAGCGGCCGGGGCTCTCGTATTCCCGCTCCTCAAGACCATAGTCGAGACATTTGACGGCAGCCAGTCTTTCTTCGAAAGGATGCGTTACAGCTACCGCGACATGACCCTCGCCCTCAGGGGCGGCATCGTCGGTTTCGGCGGCTACTACATGATCTCCAACGACCTATTCCAGAAAAACATGCCGGAGCGCATATTATTCGGCCTGGTGATAGGCTTCCTGGCTTCGGGAGGCGTAAGTATAGTAAGAGACGTTTATTACGCCGTCAGGAAGCAGGGCAAGATACAGTCGTGGAAACTCTATCTCATCGATTCCCTGCTGGGCGCATTCGTCGGCAGCGCCGCCGCGTTCTACCTGGACGCGCGGCAGGTCCCGGTGGTCATCGAGAAGTTCAAATTATACACGAGCATGGGGCTGCCGGAAGTGCAGTACATAACCTATCCGTTAATAAATAAATGGGGCCGCATCGACCTCGGGACCTATGCCGGCGGCTCGAAGCTGCTCTTCATCGAATCTTTAGCCGGTGTCATAAACTGGGCCGTCGCCGCGTGGCTCTTCGCCGTAAATAAAGTATTCATGGAAGCCTATTTCCAGAAAGATAAGACGCCGATAAGGTTCTTCTTCTCCGCGGCGGGATTCGTCGAATTGATGAAACATATGCTGTACGTGTTGCGGTGGGGCTTGTGGATGTCGCCCATCATATTCACGTTCCTGCGCATGATGCCCGACCCGACCTGGTATAACCAGGACGGAGCCATCCGCACCATTTTCGCCATCTATAATAATATCACTATGTCGCCGTCGGCGTTCAACGCCTGGAGCCTCCAGGTATTCATATATATACTGGCGTTCGACTTCTTTCGCGTCCTCATATGGATGGACCATATGGGACTCAGGGTCGCTACGCTGGTCAATTTAAGCTTCATAGGCCTGGACAAGCTAGACGAGAAGATAGCCCGGTTCATCGGGCCGGCCGCCGCGCAGAGATATATACCGGAAGCCGTCAAAAGGTTCGCGACATGGGCTCCGCTGCTCATACCTTTCTATCTTCCCCGGGGGCAGGCATGGGATTACGCCTGGAACACGGCTGAAGCGATGAGAAGCTCCGGCAGGGGCAAGGCATTTTTCGCCGGCATGCAGTCAATGCCGCTGTATCAGACTATCGGACTGATCACGCTGGCAGTGCTCGCCTGCGCGACAGCGTCATACTTCATGCGCGCGCTGCACAGGCGCAACCTGCGGCGGCATGAAAAGAGCTACGAGCTCGGCAACAGGGAATACAAAGTAGTCCTTAAAGAGAGCGGCGAAATATTCAGCGAGGTCGTGCATAAGGAATACGACATAAGCCGCCGTTCCTACGATATCATGGATCCGTGCGGCAGGGTCCTCTATCTCGCGGAGGCCGCGGAAACTCCCGGCAGCCCGAACAAATACTGGCCGGTCATAGGGAATTTCCCGAAAAACAAGTTCGAGGCTTCACACATCGAAAAGAAGGACAATTCCGTCACTATCATTAACGAATCCAACAACATAAAGACGACCATAGACATAAAGTTGCCTGACCTGGATACAACGGCCGAGATATGGACCGTTACCATCGATAACTTAAGCGACAAAGCGCGCCAACTGAAGGTCGTCCCCTACCTCGAGTGGGTATTGAACGGCGGGATGCACGACAGGTTCCACACCCAGTACGCGAGATTGTATCCCGAAATGGAATACGCGAGCGCGGGCAACGCCGTTCTCTCATGGCACAAGGGCACAAAGGCCATGGGGATACTGGCGAGCGATACTCCTCCGTCGGGATTCCTTACCTCCCGCGCCGATTTTATCGGCCGCGCGAGGAGCATCTGGTCGCCGAGGATACTGGAGACGTTAAAATTCCAGGAAGCCGCGGATTCCGCGTCGTATCCGACGTTCGACCCTATCGGAAGCCTTATTCTGAACCTCGATCTCGAAGCATATGGCTCAAAGACAATACGCTTCATGATCGGTTATTCAAAGAACAGGGAGACGGCGCTTAAGATGATAGGCGACCTGCTGAAACCGCAGGCGGCCAGGTCTCATTCGCCGTCGCAGGCAAAAACCAGGTCGCCGCTTATCGGGCACGGAGAGATACCTCCGGGAACGCCGCAGCCGTATTATCAGTACAGCGACAAGGGCAACAAGCTCATAGTCCGGACGCCTTTCACGCCGCGGCCTTACGACCATGCCCTGTCGAATACGATACATTCAGTCATGGTAACGAACCGCGGGCTCCACACGTCATGTAACGGCAATTCGCAGCAGAACCGCGTAACCCCGGATTGGCCGGACACCGTGACGAAAGAGATACCTGGAGAGGCAATATACCTGTTCGACGCGGATAAGAACGAGTGGTACTCCCCCACTTATCACCCCTTAAACGACAGCCGCGCAAATAACGAAGCCGAGTTCGGCGTCGACGGGACCGCTTTATTCCGCATGACGCGCGGGAACATATCTACCGAGCTTACGGTATTCGTGCCGACTGAAGACCCGATGGGCATATACCTGCTGACCGTGAAGAACAGCTCCGACAAGCCTAAGAAAATACGGATAGCCCCCTACTTCCAGATAGCGCTGGCATTCCAGCCGGAAAAGTCGGGGACGCTGACGGAACGCTATGACAAAGAACTCAACACCTTATTCTTCGAAAATCCGCGTAATCTCTTCCGCGCAGGGTGGGCGTTCGCAACTATGTCGATTCCCTCGGACATTAC
>JAQUSE010000249.1 GCA_028715235.1 Candidatus Omnitrophota bacterium
TGCCACCGCATTGAAGAACCCTGCCCCGTAAGTATTCAGAGCCTCAACAAGCCCTCTCTCCTGGACTATGTCTGAGAAGTCCAGAATCCGCGATATATACGCAGCCTGTTGCCACGCATTTGATGGGTCGCCGTAACCCAGGAAGGTTAGAGCATTATCTGTGTAGGTCTGGAATAAACTACCGAAGACATCCTGACTTCCGCCTGTAGCAGCTTGAATACCCGCATTTATAGCCCCTGATATAGCCGAGAAGCCGATGTTGGCCAATAAAGGACTTAGCCCCAGTTCCTCAGTAACATAATTCAGCCCTATATTCGTCACCCCTTGCAATAGCCCCCTCGACACCGAGCCCCATATATCGGCAGCGCTTCCTCCGCTTAAACCGATCTGCAAACCTGACCTAATCCCTATCCCCGCAAGCTGGCTGATCCGCGGATCGATTCCGACGAGTTCGCCGAGTTTTTGGATACCGTAATACGCAAGCTCCCCGGCGACATTGGGCAGGATAACAGTGCCCAGGGTATGGCCTATGGCGGCTAGACCAGTCAATTTTTTCCCGTCCACAACGACACCGTTCACAGCCGCGCCTATCAGGGTTGAAGCCGCAATGCCGATGATATTGGATATGTTCGGATCGACGCCAAAGGCAGCGCCGAGCTCTGTCGCAGACTGTATCGCAAGCCCCTGCAGAGCACCGCCGATGCTGAACTCTACGGCTCCTGTGCTTACCATGGATATTCCGGCTGTGATAAAACTGGACGCTATCCGCGCGAACCGTGGATCGAGTCCCATGAATTCGAAACCCTTCGTCATGGTAATCGAGACAGGGATCGATATAATGGTATTGAATACGGCCGTTCCCAGGTTAGCCAAAGTAGCCTGTTCAATGAACGGCGAAAAAGCAAAGCTAAGCATGTCTCCAAAGCTTGAAAAACTCGTGGTAAACATTTCTTCGAAGAAACCTAGCCCGGTTGCGACAGACTCAAATATTACATGCAGATCCTCCAATATACCTATACCCGCGCAGACAATGGCGGTTATGGCGAGGATTTTGCTCAATATTTGGCAGAATTGGTTATCGATAAATGACAGGCCAAAAGATATTATAGAAAGTATTATGGAGATAACGAGGAATATGCCGGAGCCTTTGACCTTCTGGGCTTCGAAAGAGGAGATCTTTTTCGCGGGTTCGGGAGGGGCGCGCGTCGAGAGCGCGTAGCCCTTCCAGAGGTTCAGGAATTCATCCTGTGAAACCGTAACGCTCTCCCCGGAAACTCCCATATTCGGCTCATAATAGGTAACGTTATTCTCGGCGTCTATAGACGTCACGACCACGTAGTGGTTCGAATTGACATTGACTATGACCTTTTCATTGCCTCCAGAAAGGTTATAGTCTGCGACTCTTTCAACAAGGTCATCCCATTCCAACTTATACGCGTCGAGATCGAGCCCCTCGGCCTGGGCCGCCTTCGAAAGCGCGAATAGCGAGATCTGCAAGTCGCCTTCCGTATATGGATTGATCGAGCCCGTAAGTATGTCTATAAGTATGAGGCGCACGGCGAGCCTCACGTAACGTTCTTCGGGTGTTTCATCCGGATCGGCAAGCTTATCGGGATTGGCCGCATAATAATCGTCTATCAATCCTTTTAGCGCCAGGAAGGCGCTCTGGCCGAAATGCTTTGTATTTGCCTGGTTATAGGTTAGCCAATTATAAATAGCGGCCCAATCCACTTCTATAAGCGTGACAATCTCCTCGCCGCCTAACCTCAGAGACTCAATAAGCTCTTCTTTTGCGCCTTCCGGCGGCATATAGGTTTCAATCGCAAGCTTCACAGCCTCAACAATATTCCCTATCTGGCTTACTCCGATCGTCGTCTCGATCTTCGCTTCCAGTTCAGATCTCAATTCGGCAAGATCAATAGTATAGGTATACTGCATGACATCGCTCTTCTGGGCGAGTCTCTCTATCAGGTCGTTCAGCTCCTCCGAAGCAGGCAGGCGGCCCAGTATCTTCAGGTAATAGTCGTAAATGACTGATGTCAGCTCTTTACGCAGGACCTGAGTCATACACACATCGCGCTGGCGCTTCAGATTGGTGAGAGCGGCCATGGTAGCGGCCTCGATGCGGCCCCTAGAAACGCTTTCCATGTTTTCCAGGCCGAAATACTGCAGGGCGGCATTATCATGGAACTGGCGTTCAGCCAGGTCCAGCTTGGCTATCATATCAGCGTAGTAAGGATTCTCTACGACTACAGTAACCGTCTCGGCGCCGAAAAATGACTGGACCTGGGCTTCATAACTGATGTAGCGGAAGCTCTCTATCAGCGCCCGGGTGCTGTCTATCTCGGCCTGTATCTCCTCTACCTGGTTATCGAGTTCAGCGTTGGCGGCGTTCATAGCTACGGACAACCGCTGGAGGTCCTCTATCTTACGTTTCATTATCTCGATCTCAGCGGAAATAATTTCATGGTTCAATAGATTTCTCTCCGCCCACATCCTTACGTCTACTACACTACCTTCACTATCGTAATAACGGCGCACCAGGAGCTCGCCCTTAGAGTTGGTCACAAAACGCACCTTGCCGTCCGCGTCATAATGTTCTATCGAGCCGTCTTTCTTCTGGATATACTCTAAAGTCATATTTTTCGTATCGTCGATGGCATATTTCGTCGCTATAGGCTCGTTGCCTTCAAGCATGCTTGAATCAATATCTTTAACGAAATAAGACAGGCTGTCGGCCGTGTAGGCCGGCGGATCATTGATGAGCGTAGATATGTCTCCAACGGTCGACCCGTCGCCTGTAGTTACATTTAATATCCGCGTCGCGGCATCGTCCGCCTTTTCCGGCAAAGCTATTTCAGCCAGTATCGAATCTGCCTCAAATTCCACGGAACTTGCCGTCTTGTGCTCTGTCTCGGTGAAAGTAAGCTTGATAGCGAAGTCATTCAGGGAATATATGCTGGGAGATGAGTCCTCTTCTTGCGTTGTCAAAACAACACGATACTGGAAGAGGTCATTGAGCTGGGAATTGATCTTATATCCGTATTGGTCGAGCGTAGCCTCGACCCACCCCTCATCGCCTGTAAATCATGATCCGGATGAGGCGCCGCGCGTCTCGATCTTCACGCCCGCGGGGACAGGGATGTCTAGATT
>JAQUSE010000250.1 GCA_028715235.1 Candidatus Omnitrophota bacterium
CTATATCATGCCAAGCATACGGGAAAGAATAAAGTAGTGATCTTTTCGACTATCCCGGCATCTGCGGGAAAAGAGGGTGAAACCCCTCCCGCGCCGGCAGCCGGCGACGACCGCGTTTAGTTTTTTACGTGGTTCAGTATGACGTCCGGGTCGCTCAAAATATGTTTCAGCAGGTCGGCTTCTTTATATCCCGCCCGGGCGTAACGTATCCCTATGGCGTTATTATTAAGGTCCATGGCCATCTCGGCTTCCGTCTCATCGGTTGCCCCTATTTCATGAGCGTCTGTCACTATCTTGGCGAATTCCGCTTTATATTGTTTAGTCAAACGGTAGGCCCATAGTATGTGCCTGTAAGCGTCTTTCGGGACTCTATCATCCCTCGAGGCGGCATTTTTTGTGGTAGCGCAGGCATAATCGCGTATCCTTAACAGATATGGCGCCCTTAAGGGGTTTTGAGAAACCAGGGTTACCTCGGTATCTGTCAGCGTCTCTTCCAGGTAATCTTTCAATAGTTCCGACAATTTTCTTACGTCGCCCTCATGCATGGTGAGTATGGTCTCGTTGCCGTTCCTTTTGGTGGCGATCCGCGCGTCTACGATCATATCATGAACGGTGAAATGTATGGTTCCTTTAAAAAATATCCGGGAGCGGCATTTGCCGTGTTTTAACAGGTTCAACATGTCTTCGCGCAGGCTATTCATCTGCTTTATGAATTCGGACTTATTTGTCAGATTCATCTTAAGCGGCATCTCCAGCCTGGCATTATACATCCTATCGCCGCTTTTTTCAAAAGAGTCGAGTTTACGTACGTTTTCGTTCTGCCATTCCAGAGATATCCCATCGAGCGTCAATAGATAGCTGCCGGTCATGATATTCTTCAGGGTAAGCGTTGTCTTGTGGATATACAGGTAGAAGTTGCGGTCGATCTCAAAAGAGCCGTCATGTTTTACCATGACGTGCGTAGACGCGTTGTACCACCTGACGGCGTTAGGAAGGAGGATCTGGACTTTCTGAAAACGCGGATCCTGCAATGTCAGGCCATAGCGGCCGGCGACTTTTACAGCCTTATTAAGAGCTTTCCTGGATATCTTCTCAGCCAGTTTGTTGGATATTACGTATGCGCAAATTACTGCCACCAGCACGACCGCGGCTATTTTTAAGATATTCTTATTTATCTTCATCGGTTTAAACGGATCTGAGCGACTGTCTTCCTTCATCGATCAACGAGCCGGCGTCGCCCTTTGAGCTGCCTTTACCGAATCTGCGGATGCTGTTTATCTTCAACTTGCCTCTCGGCTTTTCAAGGTCGCCGGGCAAAGTGAGCTCGTTGCGTATGAGCGAAGCGCCCACAACGCCTTCCATGGCCTGGCGGAGCATCCATCCCGCGGCGCCGGTGTAGCCGTGCCATATCATGCGCCCCGGATCGAACTTGGTCAGCATGTCGGCGGCCTGCTTATTGGGCTGTCCGCCGTAGATCTCGATCTTCTGCTGTATCGTATGGGGGATGGGCGATATCTTGAGCCAGAGCCGATACGCAGTCTCCCTGTATTCGTTTGCTTTGGCGCTGTTGCCGTTTCTTTCGAACTGTTCAGCCAGTATGCGCGCGGCTTTAACGAGCCATTGGACGCCGTGGCAATACATGCCGTTCTCCCGTACGCCTTCGGGATACTTGCTGCTGCGTCCCAGGTATGGCTTTGTGTCCTCTCGCAGGGCGGGCCAGCCGAGCAATATGGTATCCTCTTTTTCGAGTACGCTCAAGGCCGTATTGAAGATGGTTAAGCCCCGGTCAAAATTTATCCCGGACATGACAGACCACGCTGCCGTAAGCGCGTCGATCTCCCATATCCCGCTGTCTTTCAGCCCGATCTCCGTGCCGTCGTCATGGATAGCGCGCAGGTACCTGTCGCCCCTCCACGTCTTTTCGAGCGCCGCGGCGAGATCGTTCATCCTCTTCTGGTAATATTCTTTGCGTTTCTTTCCTTCTTTCCTCTGTATGATGTCGATCATGTCCTTCAATATATAATACAGGAAAAAGCCGAGCCATACGCTTTCGCCCTTGCCTTCGCTTCCTATCTCGTCCAATCCGTCGTTCCAGTCGCCGGTCCCCATGAGCGGCAGGCCGTGTTTGCCCATACGTTTTTTCAGGACAAGGTTAATGGACCTCATGCAGTGCTTGTAGACCGTATCCGAACGCGTGGACCTGTGATAAAAATGTCCCCATCCCTGCTTGTTCTTAGGCAGAGGCGCGAACGGGAATTCGGAGACTACATAAGACGTCATCTCGTCGAGTATGGAATAGTCGCCCGTAGCGTTTATGTATTCGACGAGCCCCCAGGCCAGCCATACCGGGTTGTCCGAGGCATGTGACCGGCATGAGAAGGAGGTCCTTCCGTCGGTCAATGTGAAGAACCAGTGGAATACGTCTCCTTCGATGAACTGGTGCGCGGCATGCAGTATTATCTGCTTGCGCGCAAGGGCCGGATCGACCCATATCAGGTTGACGGTATCCTGCAGCTGGTCCCTGAAACCGTAAGCGCCGCTCGTCTGGTAGAAACCTCTCCTGGCCCAAATACGTTCTGCGATGGCCTGGTATTTCAGCCAGTTCTGGAACCTGTCGAACTCAGGCTGGTTGGTCTCGACGGTGACCGTCCCCATGAGGTTGAGCCACCATTTCTTCGTATCCTCGAGGCTCTTCCTGACCGCTTCGACATTCTTATATTTCCGGACGAGGCTGACGGCCTGTTTCTTGTCTTCGGCCTGTCCGAGCAGTATCGCGACCGTACGCTCTCCGCGCGAGGGTATCTCTATGGTACTCAGGAAAGACGCGATCTGCCTGTCGTCGGTCAATTGCGCGGCGTCAGGGCAGCCCTTTTCCACAAAGAACGGGTTGACTGCCCCGCGGCCGGTTCCGAAGAACCTGCCGCGCTTAGTCTCCGTAATGTCCGAGGGTATCGACATAGTTGCGAATGCCCACCCTGTGCGGAAGAGGTTGCGCGGATTCTCGAAGAATAAGGTGTTGAGCTCTTTGTCATAACGTTCCGTCAACGTCCCCGACTTTTCCGGCTGGAATGCCAGCGCTATCTGGAAGTAGGGGGCTATCCGCATCTTCTTAGGCTTGTCGGAGCTGTTCTTCACGGTCAGCAGGTATA
>JAQUSE010000251.1 GCA_028715235.1 Candidatus Omnitrophota bacterium
ATCCAATTATCTGCCGCAGAATTTCCGTTGCCATCGACACCGTTATATAAGTCAACGATATACGTATGATATGCCCCATCGTTGATATCATTGGTATAGGTCCCGGTCACATTAACCGGGACATCGACGTGATACTCGGTGCCGTTTATCGTCCAAAATACACGCGCCGTTGTTATTCCCGGGACATCGTCACCATTGAATTTGTATTTAAATTCCACATAATGGTTCAGTCCGCGCGGGATCTCCAATATCTTGCCTGACCCGTCAGGCCAATAATCGTTACAAAATGCCAACTGCGGTTTGGAGGCCCCACCTTGCGAACGCCACCAAGAAAACGGTGTGATTTTTACCGAACCGTCGGTTGCATCATACTCCGTATTTCCGCACTCCATTCCGGCGGACCCTTCGGCTGGACGTGGCGTTACGGCTAAGTACGCCCCTTCGCATGGATTGGTCCAGTTATTCGCCTTATCCTGAGACGTAACGTTTTGAGCCGTCAACCCGACATCGTAATTGCCGTCCTCAGGCACCGTTATTTCATACGCGATATACGGATTTGTGTCCAGATAGTTCTTCCCCCGCGTCGTTATCGAGCCGAGGTCGCCGCGCTGCCATCCATAATTCGTACCGCCGTTTGCGACATTTCTAAAGCCGTCAACAAGCTGTGTTTCTCCGTTCATCGCGGCAATGAAATATTCGTCATCATGGCTGTCCAGTATGCCGTCGCCGTTATAATCGAGCGCATAGGTCTCGGTCAGGAGTATCGCGCCGGTATTATCATCGTAGAAATATTTAAAATCAGTATCAAGGCCATCCTCGGCACGGTCTATATGTATCTCATTGCCGTCGGCGACCGTATTCGTATAAAATATATCAGGGTCTTCGGTATCGGTCAGAAGGATCGTCTTATCCGCGCGCACCGTCGCGTAATAGTCATGCCCGCCGAGCGATATTTTTGCTGTCGCCGCGATATTGACACGGTAACGGTCAAATATAGCCTGATCGACGCTCGTGATAGACCCGGAATCATCAAGATCAAGGCCCCGCGAATACCTGATATCCCGCACAAATATCTTGTCGATATCGATATGAAGCCCCTTCTCCGGGTTGGTCCATACGAACCTGATATTGTGACGGGTATTGGTCGTCAAACTATCCTTGACGTTCACGGTCAGGAAACCTTCCTGGTAGCGCTCGCGATCAGCATTGACCGTGAATTCTCCGTATTCGATACCATCGATATACACTTTAAAACGGTATGCGGCGAACCCGCTCATTGGGAAGGCCTGTTTATTATATCCGCGGGCAAAAAGACCTATGTTATAGGTACCGGCCGGAACGTTATTAAGTTCATACCCAAGCCAATAAGCGGTACTCGCGTTAGTGACATAGTTTTCTGTCATATTATGGTTCCCGGCGGTGGGACCGTCAAAACCGTGTGTCTGGCTCGTCGAATATGCGTTAGCCAAGACCTCCTGCGCAGCGCTCGATCCTAATGCGCTGTCTAGGATGTACCTGTCGGCGGCGTTCACGATGCCGTCGCCGTTAAAATCGGCTGACGGCAACAATCGGACACTACCGTCTTCCGTTTCTTTAATGCGGTACGTCGTCGTATTGATGGTCACGGTTCCGTCCGCGGAGCTCTCGACAAAAGCCTGTTCTCCCTCATGATAGAAATAGTACCTGCCGAGTTCAGGGATCTTTATGACATACCAGAATCCCGAGGCGCCGGTATCGATCTTCTGGATCATGCCCGAATCGGCATACTGTTTCATAAACATCTGAAGGTCATACATGTCGACCTTATTGTCACGAAGGCCTGTCGGTCCTGTTACATCGGCCGCAGCGGTATAGCTCGCCGTTCCCGCTTCTATCTTCTGGATCACACAGTTGTTCGAGGTCGCGAGCGATGATGCGTTCGACCATATAAATTTTATAAAATGCTGACCGGCATCAAGCGCCATATTGAGCGTGCCCTTCAGGAATGTCGAATCGCTCCCCTGGACTATCAACTGGGCGC
Source organism: Candidatus Omnitrophota bacterium (assembly GCA_028715235.1). Taxonomy (GTDB): domain Bacteria; phylum Omnitrophota; class Gorgyraeia; order 2-01-FULL-45-10; family 2-01-FULL-45-10; genus JAQUSE01. The sequence goes on from JAQUSE010000251.1 coordinate 2,021, forward strand.
TCAGCGGTTTTCCGTCGACTTCGATATTAAAATAGTACTTATAGTTCGACGGCAAAGTCCCTATGTCGTTCTTGACATACATGCCTATGTTATACACGCCTGCGACCGGCGTCGTTATCGCATAGCTCGCCCATTTGCCGTCGGTCCCTCCCGCGCATTTCAGGTAATCGCCGTCCTGTGTCCAACCGCTTCCGTCGATACGGTCCTTTGCCTTTTGCTCGCCAAGATAGCATGAGCCGAGGCTCGAGAAAATCGTATTGAAATCCGTCTCGGTGACGCTTTGATTGCCGTCAAGGTCTGACCGCATATACTGCAGCAGTTCGACCTCGGCCAATGTCCCTATCGTATTATTCAACCAGTAATCGCGGCCGGATACGCCGAATATCTTCCCGGCATCGGTATCGTTATAACTCGGGCCTGCCTCCGCAGCGTTCGCCTCAACACGGTAAAGGCCCGTGGTAAGGTCCCTGGATAAATAATAGAGATCGTTGCCCAGGACCTTGGCGCTTACTTCGGCGCTTGATATGAAATCGCGGCGCAGGAGATACAGGTCGCTATAGTCGACATCGTAATCGCCGTCAAGATCATAGTTATCGTCGTAGGTATGACCGGCTATGGCGCCGATGATCGCATCTTCATCGTCCTGGCCCGGCACGAGATCGCCGTCGACGTCATAAATATAACTGCCGTACGTGCTCCTCAGGGTAAAATCTTCCCTGGCGGCATACGTGTCGCCAAGCGAAACATTATCAAACCAGACGGCCCCGGACATAGCATAGGTGCCGACGCCTATCCTGGTATGAAGGCGGTCGATATATTTCGTGACGTTATCGGTAAGGCTGTTCGCATAGCCGTTAACCCGGACCGTGATGGCCCCTCCGACGACCGTGATCATCAGGGTGTTAAAAACATCAGGATCAAAATTGAGAAGGTGCGTTTCGGCTATTTTAAGGTTATAACCCGCTCTATTCCATATATTGTTCACTTCAAACAAACGTAATACACCCGTCCGTGTAAGTGATGCCGCGTAACCTGTCTTCATATCATCGCTCATCCTGAAATAGACCAGGGCCTCGTCATTCTCTGCGCCGTCAAACCTAATATCGGTCGACAATGTC
>JAQUSE010000252.1 GCA_028715235.1 Candidatus Omnitrophota bacterium
CCTGCATAACGGGTGCGGCTGCGAACTGCGCGGCTTCGTCTGTAAAGATCTTCCTGCCGGTCAGGATAGGCCGTGTCGCAAGCGGGGTCTGTGTCGTAGCGACGATAATGCCCGTTTCCGGGCTATATTGTTTCATGAGGTTAAAAATATTTATCTTTTCGGCGGCTGTCGGATAGCTCATCGTCATCTGATCGGCGTTTGCGAGCGTTATGAACGCAGGCATTATCTCTCCGGTCAGGTCGATATACCCGCGGCTTACGAGTTCGTTCCATAAAATCGTCGTATCGCTTACAAGGCCCGTAAAGAGGTTACGTTTTACCATGCCTTGTCCTACGATAGTCGCGGTGAATTTTTTCGTCAGGTCATTAATATCATCTGAATCGATAACATCCATGACCGCGGCATTTTCCGTACTCTTGATCCGTGAGACGATCATAAAGGTTGTCCCGCCTATCGTGATAGTGTTGCCGCTGACCGATGCCTCTTTGTTCAGGCATGCCGTATCATCGGTACGGATAACACGGCCATTAACGACGGTTACCTTCTTGCCGCTCGGGAGCTCATACTCGATCGCAGAAGCGCTTGACGATGAAACGATGTACGCGGTCCCGTTTATCGTGATCGTATCGCCGTCCCTGGATGTGATATCGTACACATCCGAACCGATCGCTATCGTGTCCATGGTGACTGACGCCGTCTGATTCAGAAGAGCGGCGTCATCGGAGGCGGCAACCTTGCCCTTCTCGACCGTTACCTTTCTGCCGTTCGCCAGATAATAGGTGATCGAAGCCGCCCGTGAAGAATAGTTGGCCGTTACCGTCGCGCCCTTGGCGACAAAGTCCGGATAATCAGAACGGACAACGACATTGTTTACGATCGTGACTTTCTTATTGACGCCGAGCGAGTATTCAACGCCATATATCGATGCAGGCTTTTTGCCCAGCACATAATAATGGTCGTCCACGACCGTAAATTCTTTTACCGGACCTAAGGATAATGAGCTTATCTTGACGAACGGCGAACCGCCGTATGACGGGGCATGTATCTCGGCATACGGGCCGCTCTGCGCGTCTAACACGGTCTTTTGGCCGGCTGCGAACATAGTGCCTCCGTAGATAACATCGCCCGCGTCGACACATGCGGCAATAAGGTTGCCCGTTTCATCGTAGTACCGCCGGCCGCTTGATTGCCATTCAGACCGCGCGTTTGTTGTATAAACAGTCGCCATGGTCGTAGGAAGCCCGGCGATCATGATAAGGTCAGGTGCAGCCGTACTGAACTGCGCTGTATGGCCTATGAACGAATCGTTTCCACCCACTATCATGTACCCCGCCTCCCCGGTCCTGACCATCTTCACCGTGCATGCCGCAAACGGATCGAACGGGTCTGAACCGTCCGGCAGCCTGACGGTGAGCATATCGAGTTTTGTAACCTCGCGTGTCGTATAAAGTTTAAAGTCGGTCGACGGTGCCGCATCCGGTTTTAAAATACCGTCGCCTAATTTGACCGCTTGCCCTGCCCATGACGTATAGGCCCCGTCAACGCTGACGATACGGTCGTATATCGACGTTATCGTATCGCCGGTTTCAAGTTTGTACATAGCCAGCGGGTTATCGGCATACTTGGCGGTTTTGTTGACCTGTAAAGGATCATACGATGCGATAACGGTGCCGTTTGTACCGAGAGGAATGACCGCAGTTTCGGGCATCTCTTGTTCGGAGCGTGACTGAATGGTGTGGAAAACCGGCGACGTCGCGGTGCTATCATGTATTTCAAGGTACGCGCCTTTTTTGATATCGGCCAGCGTCTTTGTATCAAGGACGAATAAGTCTCCGTCGAATATAACGTCGTTTTCGGCGATACATGAAGCGATCAACACGCCTTCAGGGTCGTAATAGGACCTCGTGGCGGTCTGCCATGAGGTTTTATTGGACGCGGTGTAATCGGATACCGCAGGGGCCGACAGGCCGTCAATTTTCAGGATGTCCTCTGCGGTTACCGAGGTACTGAAGCGCGCGGCATGGCCGATCATGGAGTCAATACCGCCTACGACGATATATTCGTTTTGGCCTACGGCGGCAAGGTCGACATAAGACGGCATGCCGGGATGGGCCGGATCAGAGCCGTCCGGCAGATCAACCGTCAACATCACCTGCTCGGCCCATTGCTCTTTCCCATACAGCCTGTATGCCGATGTACTTGCCCCCTTCCGTATAAGGCCGGCTCCTTCGGTGACACGCATACCGATCAAGCTGGTGTACGCACCGCTAACCGCGGTGACGATTTCGCCTTTGGTGGTAACGGTATCGCCTGTTTCAAGGCGCCGAATGACCTGAATATAATCGGAACGTTTGAGCGCCGCCCTGACCATCGACAAAACGGTGCCGCTATCAAGCATAAAGGTCGATCCGTCCGTTGATTCATTATTGGACAGGAAATCATTTATCCGTTCGATCATGGCCTGGAGATTGGCGGTTGTCAGCGACGGACCTGCCAGGAGCCCGGTAATATCGGCCATCAGAGTTGAATATTTTCCTGCGACGATCGAATATTGCCCCTGGATCAATCCGTATATCTTCTTCGCCGCAAGAACTTTCTTCTCCCCGTCCAATTTTGCCAACGTTCCCGTTTGCGCATTCAGAAGGTTTTCTTTGCGGGTTGCGATCTGAGTAAGCAGATTCTTCACCTTTAATATCTGTGTGTCGATATAGGGGCCGAACAGTTGTGCGGTCGGCGATGCCGTCGAAGTGCCCATGATAAAGTTTTCTATCACATAGTCGTTAACGAATTCGTTCGATTGGCCTTTAAGCTCGGTCAGCTGCGTGACCGCGCGGTAACATTGTTCCTCAAGGGTCTTGAGCCAGTCGCCATACGCCTCTGCGCGTCCTATCATAGTATCGAGATCGGCCTCGCTGGTAACTGTCGTGTAGGTCATAAAACGCTCGAGCAATATGCTTGCGTCGTATGATGACGTTATCGGCAGCCCGAGCGTAGACGGCACGGTCGGTGTAAGCGCTGCAAACGGGGTCGGCGCGCTGACCCCTAACGCATTGACGATACCTTTGACAAGGTCATCCGCCGATTTCCTCTTGTCGCGCAGCGCTTTTTTGAGCACT
>JAQUSE010000253.1 GCA_028715235.1 Candidatus Omnitrophota bacterium
AGTATATTACGGAGGCCAGCAAATAGGCGTCTTCTCCGCATTCGATATAAGATGAAGGATATTTATGAGATCGGGAAAAGGATTCACCCTTACTGAACTTATTATAGCAATAGTCGTTATAGGGATACTGGCTACGGTCGCCGTACCGATGTTTATCGATCTGACCGCTGACGCCACAAAAAAAGCGGAGGACTACACTGTGGCCTGCATACGGGAAAGCCTTGAATTGCAGAGATACGACGAAGCGGCTCAGAGCCTGTAAAATAAAATAATAAAGGCGCCCTAATATTCATTAAGGCGCCTTTATTTTGTCCTGATACTGGAGTTACAAGCCTTTCTTTATCATATATTCGATCAGGTCGACGACTCTCATCGAATATCCCCACTCGTTATCATACCAGGCTATGACCTTGGCGAAGTTCCCGCCGATGACTTTCGTCATCTTTGAATCGAACGTCGCGGATGCCGGGTAATGGTTAAAATCTACCGATACTACGTCTTCATCGGTATATTCAAGGAACCCTTTCATCCTGCCTTCGGACATGGCTTTCATAGCTTTATTGATCTCTTCGGCCGTCGCAGCTTTCTTCAGCATGCATGTCAGGTCGACCACCGATACGTTCGCTACGGGGACTCTCATGGCAAACCCGTCGAGCTTGCCTTTAAGTTCCGGGATGACGAGCCCTATCGCCTTTGCCGCTCCCGTAGAGGTCGGTATCATGGAAAGCGCGGCTGCCCGTGCCCTGCGCGGATCCGAATGAGGCAGGTCCTGGAGACGCTGGTCGTTCGTGTAGGCATGCACCGTCGTCATAAGGCCTTTCTCGATCCCCCAATTATCGTTGAGGACTTTCGCTACAGGCCCCAAACAGTTTGTTGTGCACGACGCGTTGGAGATGACCGAGTGGTTCTTAGGATCATACTTGTCATCATTGACGCCCATTACTATAGTGATGTCTTCCCCTTCGGCCGGCGCGGATATGATGACCTTTTTTGCTCCGCCCTTAGATATGTGGTTTACAGCTCCTTTTACCTCTTTCCCCTTCTTATTCACACCGTCGTTCTTTATGGTAAAGAGCCCTGTGGATTCCACGACTATCTCGACGCCAAGGGCCTTCCATGGTAATTCACCCGGATCCTTCTTTGCGAGGACCTTTATCTCCTTGCCGTTGACTACTATGGAATCAGCGCCTGCTTTCACGTTGCCGCCCGGAAAACGGCCGTGCACAGAGTCGTACTTTAACAGGTGCGCCAGCATCTTTGCGTCGGTTATGTCATTGACGGCAACGAGTTCCAGCGACTTGGAGTTCCTCTCTAAGATCGCCCGTCCCACCATCCTGCCTATCCTTCCGAAACCATTGATACCTACCTTTACTGCCATTTTTGCTACCCTCCGATTTGATGTAGTCTCGCTTTGTCAAATCGTCCCGAGGAGCTCCAGCTCTCCGGGGCGACGAGGGACTACAATTATCCTACCGTATTGAAACTGTCCCGGGCCGTTGCGGTATATTCCATGCGGCGAGGGACTTCTCGCATAGTCAAATACTAGCCCTTATTCTACCTGTTCCCGCGCAAAAACACAAGAAAATCGCTCGGATTGACCACTCCGAGTATGTTCCCCGTCTCGTCCTTTACTATTATCAGCTCCCCCTTGCGCGCCTCGACCTTTTGCAGGGCTGATTTAAGCGACGTCTGGGGACTCACCGTTATGAACCGCCTCTGCATCACTTTGGTAACCGAGGAGTCCAGGTCTTTTACGAAAGCCTCGGGGATCTTAAATACTATCTCCTTATCGATGCTCTTCAGCTTCTCCCTGATAAAATCGTACAGCTTTGATATCAGTATCCTTTTATAACTTATCGCGATCGGAGTGAACGGCTTGCCTTCTATGAAATTAAGATGCGTCTCAAAGCTCGATTGCCCGGCCTCCTGGTCTACGGAAAGAAGATACCTGAGCGAACTGTCCGGTATCTCGTCCACCCTGTCCTCCGGGATTGCCGCAAGGTAGGAGAGTTCGCACGCGTCCTCTTCATCGAGATCCAGGAATGGATACTTGTCTTTTATGTAGTCGGCAAGCTCCTTATCCTGGTCCCTGTAAACAGAGACGTATTTTTCGAGCGTATCGATCGCATCGGCCAGGAATACGCCCAACGCCACGTCTACATTATATAGAAGGCCGCTGACCACCATAGCCGCGTCGTCGGATTCGCCGGGCCCTACATGATGGCGTATGTACAGATATCTTATATATTTTTGCTTCGAATGCCTTTCCTTGGTATCGTCCACTATAAGGCCGCAGGACTTGTAGTGGTTTATCCTGTCTCCCTGCTCCTGGTGGGCCAGCATCTCGCCGTCCAGGCACATCTCTTCCATATATTTGGTGTTCACAAGATAACACTTACCGTATCCTATGTTGATGCCGTAGATTTCCTGGGTCTTCCTCCTGATGTCCGGATCGTCCCTTAGCCCTCCAAGGTAAAGACCTTTAAGTATGTCGTGGTAGTTAACGGTCCGCTCTTTGAATAACGGCATCCCCATGAGAGGCTTGCCGTTCTTCGTGACAAGCCTGTCACGCGGGTCGTCAGCGAGCGCGCTGTCGACGAATTCGACTATCTCGTCGATAAGCTCCTGCCTCTTGGCCTTAACAACTCTCGGGGATCTCCCTAGCGCGCTTACTATATCATCGATGGTCGTATTGACATAGAAGCGCTTATTGAAACTGCCCGCCCCGTTATGGGCGCGGCCCTCGATCGACTGCATCATGATGAGGTCCTCGACCCTCGGGATAACGCACAGCCTCTCCGAAGTCTTCAGATTGTGAAAATCCTGGTTTATCAGCTCTCTTGGAGCTATCTTCTTTGGCATAATCTAAAAATTATATCACAGCGTGATATTTAGTTAAAGGCCGAAATTTATTTTACAGGCCGCCCCAACACGTAACCTACAGGTATCCGGTGACCGCGCGCGAAGGCATCGCTGTCGAGGACCTTCTTGCCCTCGAGCTGAAGATATTTCACGGCAATACATCCCAAACCGGCGCGCACGATAACGCCCCGGCCTTTCGCTATCTCCAACACCTGACCGTTCTCAGCGTCTT
>JAQUSE010000254.1 GCA_028715235.1 Candidatus Omnitrophota bacterium
GGCGTTTTCCGCATGCACTCCTAAGAGAGGCGAATACCATAAGAACGGATTTGCGATGACGAACGCCATTACCAAGGGCAACGTCATATCTTTGGATCTCGGCAAATGATTAGACATTGAATTTTGCGATCTCTTTCTTCATTTCTTCAAGCTTTGATCTCAGGCCTTCAGGGGCTTCTTTACAACAGGAATTTATCTCCGATTCAAGCTCTATCGAAACCTTCCTGATCCTGACTATGCGATCCCTCAGATTCGCGCTCATCCTTTCGAGCGAGGACGCAAGGGCCTTTATCTCGTCGCCCTTACGAAGATTGAACCTGATATTAAGATTGCCCGCGGTTATCTCATCGATGTCTTTCTCCAACCTGTATAAAGGGCCGGCTATCTTATGAGAAGTAAGCAAGGTCACCGCGATGGTCGCAAGCCCTATCAGCACTATGACCACCGCGCTGGACAAAAATACCGCCGGCAACAGATAATCGGCGGTACTTTTTATGGTAAGGCGCGAATTTATGAATGTCGTGGTCACCGTCGCCCTGGACATCGAGTAGATTATATACCCGGATATCGCCGCCCCCAGCGCTACCAAAGAGCAGAATTTAATTATGAAATTCGTCTGGAACTTCTTGTCTATATAATAGTTCCTTCTTCTGTTCGCGAATTTATTGTCCATTGCCGTCCTCCGATTTGCTGTAGTTTCACTTTAGGCAGATCGTCCCGATCCGCCGAAGGCGGAGAGGGACTACCTCAATTTGATATCGCTGAGCACCTTTTTATCTATCATGACCGCCGTCTTCTTGCGCAGGTCAGCGATCCATTTCTCAAAGGCCTCCCGCTCCCTTCTCCTGACGATATTTTTTCTTATCCTCGGGGCCATATCTTCAAAGGAGCCGGCCTTCGACCCTTCACTGGCCAGCATCCGCTCATATTCTTCCTTCATATCCTGCTCTCTCACTATTATATCGGAAGAGAATTCCCGCGACTTCTTCTTTATGAGCAGCTTTAGCAGGGCCTGCTCCCAGTACCTCTCTATCTCCTTCATAAAGGCCTTGTCCTTATCGAAATCCTGGGCCTGCGCTTCCATCAAAAGTATCTTCTTCACTATCATCTCGTCAAGGATCTCCTCCCTGGCCTTAGCCGGGTCGTCGGACAAATACTTGTTCTCCGCAATGAGATCCGCTTCATTCTTAAAATCTTCCACCGTCATCTCGTAATTGCCTATTCTCGCGACTATCACCTTTTCGTCGGGCCCTGTCCTCTTTTCACCGCATCCCGCGACGATAAGAAATAACGACAGGACCAATGCCGGTAACGCGACATTACGCTTTTTTATCATGGTAATCTCCCATTGTAATACGGATCAGGACGCGCCTATGCCGAAGAGCACGACCGGTACCGTCTTAAATAATATTTTGAAGTCAAGTCCCAGCGACCAATTGTCGATATACTGCAGGTCGAGCCTCATCCATTCCTCAAAACCTATCTTATTCCTTCCGCTTATCTGCCAGATGCATGTTATGCCGGGCCTCATCGACAGGCGCCTGCGCTGCCACGGCTCATATTGCGACACCTCTTTAGGGATCGGCGGACGGGGCCCGACGAGGCTCATCTCGCCTGCGAAGACGTTGAAGAGTTGAGGAAGCTCATCTATGCTGAATTTCCTTAGGAGCTTACCGAGCGCCGTGACGCGCGGATCGTTCTTCATCTTGAAGACCGGCCCCTTCATCTCGTTCTTCTCCACCAGTTCCGAGAGCCGCTCGTGCGCGCCCTTCTGCATCGACCGGAACTTGTAAAGTATAAAACGCCTTCCGTTCAAACCGACTCTCTTCTGTAAATAAAACACCGGCCCGGGAGACGTCAATTTTATCAATAACGCCGTTATTACCAGGATCGGGCTAAGCGCTATAATGCCCAAACCCGACACGATGATATCAATGGCCCTCTTGATAAATAACTCCCATTCCTGCGCTATCGTGGTCTCAAAAGATATCAAGGGAACGCCGTCCAGCTCGGTCTGGCGCGCCTTGGCTATCTTCAGGTCAAACAGGTCTATGGCGATCGTCGTCTTGACGCCTTGAGTCTCGCAAACATACAGCGAATTCTCTATAGCGGTAAGCTTGGATCTCGGGATCACAAATACAACCTCGTCTATAGTGCGGCCGCTAAGTATCTTTGGTATATCGTCGAGCATACCTATTACCTTGCTGCCGTCCACTGCCTTGCCCATGTGGGACTCTTCATATTCGATGACGCCTACTATCTTAAAGCCCCACTCCGGGTGATTATTGATCTTGCCCATGAATTGCAGGGCGCGTTTTCCGGTCCCGACGATAAGAAGCCTCCTGAAATTATAACCCTGTTTTCTCACATAGCGCATTATCGAAAAGATCGCCACCTTCTCGGCGATCACGGCCATCGAGCTTAATGCCAGAAATATGGCAAAGAAGCCGCGGCTTACGAACCTCAATTTAAGCAAGAAGGCCGCCGCGCCGAATATTATAGCGGTAAGAAAGACGGATTTAAGTATGATGAATAGGACTTCGGTAAGCTTCTTGGTGCGCAGGCTCTTATACATTCCGTTCGCGTAAAGCGAAAAGCTCCATATCGGAATCACGAAAAAAAGGACTATCAGATAATCGCTTATGGATAGGTCGCTTGCGTCGGCAAATACCCTGACGAAAGGTATCAAATCGAATTTATACAAGACGTGGAAATACTGGCGAAGGAAGAAAGAGATGAAAAATACGAACGCTACGATGAATATGTCAAATATTATCATCGCCCTTCGAATTACTTCCTCTTTCTCACGCAGCATATCTAATCTTCTCCCAATCAGTAACTATTCAGTAGGGGAGGTTTAACCCCCCCCCCTACTTATTTCTTCATGATAATAGCCGCATACACGGTAAATAATAGCATATTTGCGGGTATGTGGAAATTAAAATCAATCATGCCGTGAAGCGCCATGCTCAATACGCCTACAGCGCATCCGACGGAGCGAAGACTATTACGCCCTTCTTTAGTAAATCCCGCCTTTATGATCACGACAAAGATCCAGAGCATCAGAAAAGGCGCCAGTAACCCCATCTCCG
>JAQUSE010000255.1 GCA_028715235.1 Candidatus Omnitrophota bacterium
TAAAGATATGCCTCGTCAACACCAAAAATTCAACTTTTTTATCTTTTAATTGTGCCTACCCCCGTCCTAAAAGAGGCTGCTTGGCGGACCTCAATTAGGACGAGGATAGGCATGGAGAGCAAGCTCCCCATTTTATGCCGATGTGCTCAGTAAAAGAACGGCGTTCCTTATAGTCTCCTGCTCGATGCCCCAGTCTATGGGGACTATAGGAGGCATATATGTTATCCTGCCTGTCTTCCTGTCGTAGTAGGCGCCCGGGGTACCTATGATGCCGTCTAAGGCCATGCTCTCTTCCGGCAGCCTGTCCATGAGTTTCAGGATCCTGTATAATGTCTGGCAACTGTTTAATGTAAGCAGCGTGGGCACACCGTTAATATTTATCTCTTTTACTTCGAGTAGCTTCCCTGTTTCAACACTCCCCTGTATCTCGCCTTCGGCGGCTCTTATACCGATGTTGTCGGGCCTTACGCCTGTTATGGACGATATCTCGGCTATCAGGTCTTCGAAGGATTTTGCCCTGCCGCGTCTGTCATACTTATTTACGAAGGCTATATTGTCTATGTCGCAGCCTGAGGCCCTGGCAAATGCCTGTATCTTGTCCGGATCCTTAAAGTCATCGCCGTAGATTATGACCGCTTTAGCGCCCGGCGCGCGGGACTTTTCCATGTTCTGGGCGAGGAACGGATCGGACAACGCTATCCTTTCGGTAGCGGACATCGTTACTTCTTTTTTAGAAGAGGGTATGTCGTACATGGAGGTATCGTTATAGAGCCTGATATTGGAGAGCTCATTCCCGCGCCTGTCTACAAGTGTCCTTAAGTTATTCATCCTCTGGGCTAGGTCAGGAAGACGCTTTGCCATCTCCTGGGCAGAGGCGAATATATTTGCAGCATCCATGCTCATTATGTCAGGGAGCATCGCTATTATGGCGTCGACTATCTCCTGCCTTGTGGTAGAATCTGATCTCTGCAGGAGGAGGAGCTCGTTTGCGTCGCGTTTTAAGTTAGCTCTTACCATATCGGCTGTTATGTCGCTGCCCAGTAGCATCGAGACCTCTCCTGGCATAGGCTCAGACTCTGTAAAGGCGTTTATCTCATCGTCATTTAACCTTACTACTGTTACCCTGGTTCCCAGGGAAGCCTTTACCGCTTCTACCACCTCCGGAGAGGCTGAAGCGGGAATGCCTACGAGGAATGAGGCCGGGGCAAGACGGATAGTGACGCGTTCAGCGAGGTCCTTTGCGGCATTACCCAAGATGTCTCCGACTACAGGTATCATATTGATGAATTCGGCAAGCGCGTTTACAAGGAATATCAATGCCTGCCTTCCTACGGGGCTGGCGCGATACGCCTTATCCCATTCCAATGCCTTGGATGCCCTGCGTGAGGCTAAGTAGAATGCCGGGATAGCGGCTACCAGGAGAGCCGGGGCAGCCCATGCATTGAGGCCTGCACCGCCGAGAAGCGGCAGTGCGCCGTGTGTTCCGCCGGTCCCCTCCGGAAAGGATTTGACGCCTGAGCCGCGACCTTGGCCCGGGTCTTTCTCCGAAATCTTCGGCGTCTTTGGCGCAGAATAACGAGTGCTGGGGGCAGGCTTCGGAACGTCTGATCGTCCCGCTTGTCCAGTCTCCGGGTGCAATATGCCTAACCTTATCAGCTCCTCATCGACATACTCCGGGCGAATAGCCTGAAATTCTCTGTCTTCTTTTCTAGCAAGACATAGCTTTATTTCATCCGCGCCGCCATATACAAGAATAGCGTCGGCGAGATTCATCCACTCCCTTCTCACATCTTTATCCCCTTCGGATGGTTCTGCGCCGTGAAATCGTGGGTGTGCATGTACTAAAACTTTTGGAGGAAGTTTAAGTTCTGATCCGGTAGTCGCGTCTACCACCCAAGTTTTGTATAATCGTTCTACACCCTTTGTCAGGTATAGATACAGCTTACCTGACCTATCGCTATATATATTCATACCGCGCTCTAATTCACTATCAATTACTTGAATAAGTTCGTCACGGCTCATCGGCAATCTGACTATCCACGCTAATTTCTTTGTCCTTCTTAATTGATAAATGGCATTTTTGGGAGAAATTGCATATTTTTGTACCGCATATTCAAAATCTTCGACGACTGGCTCAACGGCGATGTTGAACAGATCGTTCAACCTCCTTTCGGCTTTCAGCATATTCTCATCATTTCTTGTTGTAAGAATTATTCGCAACAATGTTTCTGTATCGAATATATCTTCTATATTCTGTTCAGGTCCTTCTCCCGCATCTTCCATCGTCAGCGTCGGGCCTCCGAAGAGGTACATGACGGCATTGTAGATGGAATGGGCTGCGATGTTGGCAAGCGGCACTGAATAGCCTGTCGCCATCCATGTCCATAACGGCGTGAAGGCCGCGAGCCCGGCAAGGTAGTAATTAAGGACCGGTACCGCTACCATGGCGGATATTATGAAGGCCTGGCCTATGTAACGGATGGGCTTATCATATGTGCCGGGCCTGTTGGGGTGAGAGGATACGAACCATGGAGAGAGGGATTTCAGGAGTTCCCATATGGAGGCGAACTGGCCTTTAATAAATTCGTGCGTTATGCCGAGGCGCTGGGCAATGGCACGGGTCGAAGGAAGGGTGAGAATATCTATTTTTTTTATTTGCTTTCTTTGCTCTATTTCTCGTCTTAGCTTTTTAAATGCCCTGGCTTCGATCTGCCTTACGCGTTCTTTTGAAACTCCGAGTGAAGAGCCTATATTTTCCAGAGTCTCCGGTTTGCTGGACTCAAGACCGAATCTCGATTCAACAATAGACTGTTCTCTATCATCCAGGACCGCGTGCATGATATCCATCAGTTCTTCTTTTGTCAACTTCGGATCCAGAACGATTTCTTCGATGACACCAAGAGCAAGAGAGTTATCGCTTATACTGCCTCCTACATTTTCGTCGCGATTACGCTTAATAGGAAGATCCCTTCCTCTCTTCCTCAACTCTTCTTCCGCGTAAGAAACCGCGGCACCGAATGCGTGCCAGGACACATAAGTCGAGAACAAGAATCCTCTATCATGTTCGTATAAAACGGCTCCTCTATAT
>JAQUSE010000256.1 GCA_028715235.1 Candidatus Omnitrophota bacterium
GGGCGGGCTCGATTCCGCTGTGACGCTCTTTTATGCCGTAAAAAAAGGCTACGACTGCTATTGCCTATCGTTCGATTACGGACAGCGGCACTGTGCCGAACTGGAGCAGGCCAGGCGGATAGCTAATGCGGCGGAAGCGGAATTCAGGCTCGTAAAACTGGATATGTCATGGGGCGGCTCCGCGTTGATCGATGAAGCGATAGGCCTTCCTGTGGGCAGGAGTCCGGAGGAGATAAAGAGAGGCGGCGTGCCTGTTACGTATGTACCCGCGCGCAACACAGTTTTCTTAAGCATCGCGGCGTCGTTCGCGGAAGCTATTGCGGCGGATCGTATATTCATAGGAGCCCATTTTGAGGATTCGAGCGGTTATCCGGATTGCCGGAAGGAATATCTCGAGGCGTTCAACAGGGTTGTAGAGACCGGCACAAAGAGGGGGATCGAGGGTGATCTTCGCCTGGAATTTCCGCTGATAGATAAAAGCAAGAGCGAAATAATAAGACTGGGACATTCCCTGGGCGTTCCGTTCCAGTTCACGAGGTCATGTTACGCGGGGTCGGAGAAGCCGTGCATGGAGTGCGACTCCTGCGTACTGAGGGCAAAGGGTTTCAGTGAAGCGGGGATCGCCGACCCGCTGTTAGACTCCATTCTTTTCTAAAATAATCAGACCTACGAGGTGTGACGGGTTTAAGTAATCACTCCTCGTAGGTCTAACATAGATCATTGGTTGACTGTATGAATAAGCAAAAAGCGGAAATAGTGGATATATTCTCGTCCGTGCAGGGAGAGGGCGTCTTTCTGGGCGCGCGGCAGGTATTTGCGCGGTTTAAGTCCTGCAATCTCGAATGCGCGTATTGCGACGAACCCCGCGACGGTGCCGCGGAAGAGCTTACCTCGCTGGAGCTTATGGCCAGGATAAATACTTTGGACGAATCAAGAGGGCCGCACCATTCGGTCTCACTTACCGGAGGCGAGCCTCTCTTATACGCCGATTATTTGAAGATATTCTTGAAGATACTGAAGAAGCGAAAGATGAAATCTTATCTGGAGACGAATGGGACGCTTCCGTATGAGCTGCTGCATATAATCGATCTCATCGATATCATCGCGATGGATTTTAAGCTGCCGTCGTCTACCGGCCTGCAGCCTTTCTGGAAAGAACATTTGGAATTTTTGAAGATAGCGTCAAAGAAGAAGGTCTTTGTTAAGGTCGTCGTTACATGCGACACCGCGCAGGAAGATATTGAAAAAGCTGTCAAGACCATAAAGAAGGTCAATGAGAACATACCTCTGGTGATACAGCCCTCCACGCCGCTTAATCTGCGCGAAAGGGCGCTCGATAAAGAGACACTGCTGAAATTCCTGGATGTGGGCCTAAGGAGTAATCTGGATAATATACGGGTGATACCGCAGGTCCATAAGATGCTCGGGGTAAAATAAGGGGTAGAGAAAGGAAGGGCGGGGTGAAGAGATCTTCATATGAGGGGTTGCAGGATAAGGTCCGCGGATTGAAGACGCCGGAGATAGAGACGTGGAATAATAAATATCCGGAAAGAGACTATGTGATAAAGATAGAGATGCCGGAATTTACGAGCCTCTGCCCGAAGACGGGCCTGCCGGATTTCGGCAATATAACCATACGCTATATCGCTGACAAGCTGTGCCTGGAGCTCAAATCACTCAAATATTACATCATGTTCTACAGGGACGTCGGCATGTTCAGCGAGCACATCGTTAATAAGATGCTGGACGATGTGGTCAGGGCGTGTAAGCCAAAGTGGGTGGAGATAGTCGGGGAATTCAACGCCAGGGGCGGAATTAAGACGAGCGTCAGCGCGGAGTATAAGAAAGATTAAAGAATATGAGAGAAGTGAATGTTTCTAAAATAAAAGATACGGTTCGCGAGTTGTGCCTGAAGGCGAATTTTGACCTCAGGAAAGACGTTCTGAAGGCGCTGAAAGATTCCTTGCGGAAAGAGAAGGACGCCCGCGCCAGAGGGATATTAAAATCCGTGATCGAGAACGCGAAACTTGCTAAAACCAAACGCATCGCCATATGCCAGGATACGGGCATGGCAGTCGTCCACATGGAGATAGGGCAGGATGTGTTTTTAGCCGGAGGAGACCTTAAGAAGGCGGTCGATGAAGGGGTGAGGGATGCATACAGCAAAGGATATTTGCGGAAGTCGGTCGTCGGCGACCCGATACTCAGGGAGAATGCCGGTACCAATACGCCGTCTGTTTTACACACAGAGATCGTCGAGGGTGATAGGATCAGGATATCGGTATCGCCCAAAGGTTTCGGGAGCGAGAATAAGAGCCGCATAATGATGTTCCGTCCGACAGACTCTGTTGAAGATATAAAACGGTTCGTGGTCGACGTCGTTAAGGATGCGGGGCCCGCAGCCTGTCCTCCGTTCGTTCTGGGAATAGGTATCGGCGGCACGTTCGAGGGAGCGGCCCTATTGGCGAAAAAAGCCTTATTGAGGCCTATAGGCGAGAAGAATCCGGCGAGGCATATTGCGCGGATAGAAAAAGACCTTGTTAACAGCATAAACGCGCTCGGGATGGGGCCGATGGGCCTCGGGGGCGGTACGACCGTTTTGGGCGTGAATATACTGGAGGCTCCGACCCATATAGCGGGCCTTCCTGTCGCGGTAAATGTAAGCTGCCACGCGACGAGAAGCGCGGGAGCGGTAATATGACCCAGATCAGTATTACGACGCCGCTTACTGCTGAAGCCGCGAAAAAATTGAAGGCCGGCGACGAGGTTAGCTTAAGCGGCATAATATTTACGGCAAGGGACGCGGTGCACAAAAAGTTATATGATATAATTAAAAAAGGAAAACACTTACCTTTGAACTTGAAGGACGCGGTAATATATTATGCCGGTCCTACTCCGCCTCCTCCAAGGAAGGCGGTCGGCTCATGCGGCCCTACTACGAGTTCCAGGATGGATCCGTTCACACCCGCCCTGATCGAGATGGGGTTGCGGGGTATGATAGGCAAGGGCGAGAGGTCGGAAGAAGTGAAGAAGGCCATGAAGAAACATGGATGCGTATATTTTTTAGCGACAGGAGGCATAGGCGC
>JAQUSE010000257.1 GCA_028715235.1 Candidatus Omnitrophota bacterium
CGTCCTGCCGGCCGACGAGGTCCTCTTTCTTATAAGCAATTTTTATCCCGGCTACGATCTGTTTGGTCTTATCCCCAACCTCGACTATTATTACGTACAGCCTGTCTGCGTTAGGGTGATCGTTGACCTCTTTTATCTTTGCGATCCTGAGCTCTATCTTTTTAAAATCTTCGTAGCTCGCCATAGCTTCTCCTTTTTCGTAAAAACATGATATCACGGGTGAGGGCAATAAACAAGCCTGCTCTGCAGCGGATAGATTATACCTCTTTTCACGTTTTCAGGTCAACACCATCGGGGGTAAATACCTTATTCCTGCCGGCCATCTTCGCCTTATATAATGCCTTGTCCGCCGAATCTATAAGATCGTCGGCCGCAGCAGACTTGCCCAGGCGCGACAATGAGGATACTCCGGCGCTCAATGTCGTATTTATGGTCTTTCCCTGCCAGCTTACGGCGATCTTTTCCATCGCGCTCCTCACGGATTCCGCGAGACGGCCGGCTGCGGCGATGTCGGAATCCGGCACGATCACCGCGAATTCATCCCCGCCGAATCTCGCCACCGTGTCGCCCCGCCTCGTGTGCCTGCGTATCGTCAAGGCCACCTTCTTCAGCACTTTATTGCCCAACTCATGGCCGTAGGTATCGTTTATTCCTTTAAAATGGTCCACGTCCAAGAGCACCAGCGACAGGTCCGTATCTTCGGCCTGCGCCGTTTTTATTTCGCTGTTCAATTTTATCTCGAAGTAACGGAAATCATAGAGGCCTGTCAACCCGTCGGTGAGCGCCATCTTACGGAGACGGCTGTTCTCGACGAGGATCAGCACGTGTTTAAATACGGAGATCGAGACAAATGAAAGCGTTGAAACGTATACGATCCCAAGGAAATCGAGCACCGTATCCCTGGACATCAGCCATGCCGTAGCGTAAAAAGAGGCGGCAGTTATTGCTATGACCAGGATAAGGCCTTTGAGGTTGTGCGCCCTGTAAGTCGCGGCGCTGACCATCAGCCCTATGACAAAAAGCACGGCCATATAGAAAGGCTCGGAGACATCCTTAAGGAACCTGTCAGACAGGAGGCCCAGAAGTATATTCGCGTTTATCACCACTCCCGGCATAAGCCCCAAAGGGGTCGGATAGACGTCATGGTTGATCTCGATATCCGTCCCCACGAGTATTATCTTGCCGTCGAAGAAACGCGGCCCTTCGGAATAAAGGGCTTTCCAGAAAGGGACGGTCTTGAAATCACCCGCGCAGGCAAGATAATTTATCCTGAAGGTGCGGTTCTCGCGGTCAAGCGGGACCGTCATCGCCTTGCGGGAATTGTCGAATACGGGCAATTTAAAAACAGCGGCATATTTATTATGGACGACCTGTCCAGCGCCTATATTCCTGTCCGCCAGGAATGTCTTGATGACAAAGGAATAATCCTCCGTGCCGTCTTTCAGCGACATGAAGGGATACGCCCGGCGGATGACCAGGTCGCGGTCGCGCGGAGAACTTATGAAACCGACCGCCTTCGCAGACTCGGCGAGCGAAGACTCGGGCAATATCGCCCTGCCTTCCTCGTTGAAATAACTGGCGATAACGACGTTGCCGGCTCTCCTGAAAGCATCAGCCAGGAACTCGTCGTCCTCCGGCTTTTCTCCTTTGCCCGCGAAGACGAGGTCCATCCCGATCGCCGCGGGAGAGCCGCCGAGCTCATAGATCCTATTTATGAAATCTCCGTAGAAACGCCTGCTCAGAGGCCAGCTGCGGTCTATCTTAAGCATCGTTTCTTCGTCGACATTCACTATGACGAGCCGGTTGATGGCCTCGGGCATCCGGCTATGGTCATACCTGTAATGGAAAAATAGATCGGAGGTTTTGTGGCGCAGGATCGAAAGAAATGATACCCTTTCCTGATAGGAGAAGTAGCTCAGGACAATAGCTGCCACCCAGAGTATGATCAACGACTCTCTGCGGAATATTCGCGCTTTCATATATTCTTTTTTATAATAATATCATCTAAACGCGAAAAGGACAATAGTAAATTGATCTCCGCGTCCTTGACGATGGCGGCGCCGCATGGTATACTTTATTAGGTAAAACAAAAGCTAACTTTGAGGCGCTTAAAATGAAACTGATAAAAACAGTGTTGGTATTGGTGTGTTTAATTACTTCCCTGGCCATTCCGTCATGGGGAATAAAGGATACGATCGGCCCGGATGCTGGCGGAAAGACCGGGATAGTAGAATATGTCAAAAATTGCATAAACGCTTTTATAGATAAGATACGGGGAAAGGAATTTACAGCGGCGCCCTCACAACCTCTTGCGCAGCCGGGCAGCTATAGTCTTATACCGCCTCGCGATGGATCTAAGGAAGAAAGCTTAAAAGGCCTTCTGCGTGAAATAGAAAAAACGGAAGACAGCGAGTAGTTCCTTCGCGCCCTCCGTCTCATCTACCTGTATTTCTCTTAAAAACCACTGCCTCTTTCACGATGCCCTGACTTGTCTTTGCCGGGCCCCTTGTGCTCAAGCCTCTTCTTCTCCATGAGCGAATTGAACTTTGCGAACTGCCCAGGCGTCAGTATCTCTTTCACAGAAAAGATGCCGTCGATCCTCTGGTCGACCGACTGTGACTCCAGCGCCTTCATCTCGGCAATGATCGGCTCTACGCTCGAACGCGTAGCCGCGGGGTTCTCCAGCGCCTTCGACAGCTCCCCCCTCTTTTCTTTCATCGCCTTGCGGAGGTCCTTCATCTTATCAAATTGCGCTTTGCGGTTGGCCTCGAGCTTCTGGTCCTGCTCCGGCGTCAGGCCGAGCTCTTTCGTAAGGCTCTCCCATTTCTTCCCCATATGCGTCTTTTCGCCGTCGCATCCTTTATCAAAGGCGTATATGCCCGACGTAAATACCGCGACAGCCGTGAAAAGAACCATAGCAACACTGATCATCTTCTTCATATTATTTCACCTCCTTAAAGGAAATATTCTTCTATGTGCGTACCGAAATCCTGACCGGCGTCGGCCCCGCCGTTCGACAGATATGCAACGAACGCATCCTCGCCGTTTATCGCCGTCCTGCCCTGCAGCCACATC
>JAQUSE010000258.1 GCA_028715235.1 Candidatus Omnitrophota bacterium
GCATTTAATATCCATCTATACTATCTCCGCTTCGATCTTATTTATAAGGCTGGCGATCTCTTTCAGCGTAGTCATCGGCAGCATCTTAGATGTCTCGATATCTTTTTTCAATGTTTTCAGGGACGTCAAAAGCCTTTTTATAACGGCCACTTTCTTCTTCCGCCTTGCTTCGTCCGGCTCAAGCTCTTCGCGCTGTTTTATCAGCGTCGTCAGGTCCTTCTTCACCTCGCTCGCGTCCTTACCCATCTCCAGGACATATTTCTTTATCCGCGAATAGTCTTCGTGGTCGAGCGTAGATTTGTCTTTCGCCAGCCTGAGGACATTTATAGACTCATAACTCGGTATCGACGATGGCTCTCTCATGTCGGGATGGTCTTTCTGCAGAAAGCGCGGCTCCTCTTTCTCTAGGAAGTAGTAGGATTTCAGCAGTTTCAATGCCGTGACCTTCTTTATCCCTATCTCCTTCGACGTGTAGGCGTCGAACGTCGTATACCCCCACTCTTTGTAAAGCCTGTCTTTCCATACGGAATACAGCCCCTGCCCGAGGTCTATCCACGATGTCTTGAAATTTTTGACGTTCTGCAGGATCCCGTAACGTATGGAGCCTTCCTCCAAGGCTCCCATCCTCTCTTCTATGCGCTCCAAGGACTTAGTCTTCATGCTACCCATTCATTACTCCTCTCTTTGATTTTGTTGTCTACGCGGACTAAATTATATCGCAAAAGGGGCCTTTTTTAAACTATTTTGTTGCATCTTTTTATTGACAACCATATTAGGCTAATTTATCATATGGGCATGTTCAAGAAGATAGCAGCATCAGCCTTAATATGGTCCATAAGCACAACCCTTACTGTCCTTCTTTTTTTCGTGATGTTGTTCCTTGCCATCGTCCTCTTCCCTTTCGACCGCAAAAGAAAGGTCGTCCACGCCCAGTGTTTCTGGTGGGCAGAGGCCGTGTTATACTCGAACCCTTACTGGACGCTTAAGGTGTCCGGACTGGAGAACATAGACCATAAAAAGACCTATATTGTAGTGGCCAATCACCAGAGCCTTGCCGATATAGCGGTGATATATTTTACAAAGATGCAATTCAAATGGGTGGCAAAGGACAGCCTTTTCAAGGTCCCGTTCATAGGCTGGTGCATGACGCTCGCAAAACACATAAAGCTTGCCAGGGGGAATTTTGGGAGCATTAAAAAGGTTTACAGGGAAGCTGCGGAGTGGTTGAGGGCGGGCGTATCTGTGCTGTTCTTTCCGGAAGGCACGCGCAGCTTTACTGATGAAATGGGAGATTTTCAGAACGGCGCGTTCAAGCTCGCTATAAAGGAGGGTGTGCCGATACTTCCTATCTCGATCAGCGGTACACGCGACGCAATCCCTAAGGGCAGCTGGATGTTCGAGACTAAAGTTGCCGCGGTCCTTAAGATCCTGCCGCCAATAGATACCGCCGGGTTTAAGCCGGCCGATTTCGCCCGGCTGAGGGATATGACTCGTTCGGCAATAGGATCTTCGTAAAACGCCCGCCTACCGCCTGTTATACGGCACGCGCCAAATGTCTTTAGCGTACTCCTCGATAGTCCTGTCGCTTGAGAACTTTCCGCTCTTGGCCACGTTAATGATCGACTTCTTCGTCCATTCCGTCTGGTCTTTATACAGCTTGGAGACAGAGTCCTGTACCTTGCAATAATTGTCGAAATCCGCGCATACGAAGAAATAGTCGGTATATATCAGCGACTGCACTATCGGATCGAACAACCCGAACTCCACCGGCGAGAGAAAATTGCTGTTAATGAGATGGAATATCTCGCCGAGCGCCGGAGAACGGTCTATGTAATCCTGCGGCCTGTAGCCTCGACCCCTTATCTTTTCGATCTCCTGCGCCTTAAGGCCGAAGATGAATATGTTCTCATGGCCTACAGCCTTGCCGATCTCTATGTTGGCGCCGTCCAGCGTTCCTATTGTGAGAGCCCCGTTCACCATAAATTTCATGCAACCGGTGCCCGAAGCTTCCATGCCGGCCGTGGATATCTGCTCCGAGAGGTCGCTTGCCGGGAATATCTTCTCGGCCAGCGAGACCTGATAATTTTCCAGGAAGACGACTTTCATCTTATCGCCTATCGCCTTATCCTTATTTACGACATCGGCTACGCTGTTTATGAATTTAATAATAAGTTTAGCCATATGATAACCCGGAGCGGCCTTTCCGCTAAAAATGAAAGTCCGCGGGACAAAAGGCGTTTGCGGGTCCTTCTTCAGCCTTATGTATTGGGATAGAATATAAAAAGCGAGAAGGATCTGGCGCTTATATTCATGCAGCCTCTTCACCTGGATGTCATATATCGAATGTGCGTCTATACCCACTCCCGCGGTCTTATGTATGAACTCGGCAAGCCGCTTTTTGTTGTCCGATTTCACTTTCTGCCATTTCTCCCTGAAAGAGGCGTCGTCCTTAAGCGGAAGGAGTTTTTCGAGCTGGTAGAGGTCGGTTATCCACCTGTCGCTTATCGATTCTGTTATTAAGCCCGACAGGCCGGGATTAGCTTCTTTCAACCATCTCCGCTGGGTGATACCATTGGTTTTATTATTGAACTTGTCCGGCCATAAGTCGTAAAAATCCCTGAATAGGTGCGTTTTTAAAAGCTCCGAATGGAGCTCCGAGACACCGTTAATCGAATACGTGCCTACAAGCGCAAGGTGCCCCATCCTTATTTTCTTAACATCGCCTTCCTCTATTATCGACATCCTTCTCAAGCGGTCGTTGTCGCCCGGAAATTCCGCCGCCACTTCCTGCAGGAACCTGAAGTTGATCTCATAGATTATCTGCATATGGCGCGGAAGGAGTTTCTCGAAGAGCGGCACAGGCCAGTGCTCCAGCGCTTCCGGCATGATGGTGTGATTTGTGTAAGCGAAAGTCCTGACGGTGATGTCCCATGCTTCATTCCATTCCATATGCTCTTCGTCTACCAGTATACGCATCAGCTCGGCTATTGCTATGGACGGATGCGTGTCGTTCAGCTGGATAGCCGTCTTTTCCGGCAGCATCTTTAAGTCGCGGTTCTCGCTCTT
>JAQUSE010000259.1 GCA_028715235.1 Candidatus Omnitrophota bacterium
TATCAATATCCCCGACTGAAAGGATCCTATCGCTGGCATGTCCGCCTTTTTCGAAGCTGTTTGCTATACGATCGATAATAGCCTTAGCATACGGCGTCCATATCTTTTTCAAATCAATTTCTACTGTTTCAGACGGTTTTTCTGCGCGCCCGTCGGACTGGGCTGGCTGTTCACCGGTTTCTGTCCGACCGGCCTGTTCCGGACGCGTTTCTCGATACGGAACGACTTCGGCACGTTCGGCGGCCTTAGGCGTGGACGACGCACTGACCAGCAGTATGCCGAGCGCGTTCTTTGAAAGTGTGCAGATCTCCGTATGGGACATGCTGCCGAGTTGTTCCGACAATGATCCCAAAACGCCAAGAACAAATTCCTTATCGCCGTTCGCGAATGCGGCGGCAAGCTCTTCGGCGGTTACTTTTTGTGTTGTGCCGGGTCTTGTAATACCGGCCGCCTCAGCGAGCAAGAACGCCATTAAGACGCGCGGGGCAATTGAGTTGGGTGATGACTTGACAAGGTCAAGCTGTGACCCGCCTGACCTGAGCCTGATTGAACCGCTGATAGCATTGATAGCTGTTTTTAGATCGGCCCCGAGGGTGGCCATGCCGCCCTGCGAGTTACCCATAAGATAGCTGAAGAGCTCATTGGCTGCCGTAAATTGGGCGCCTTGTTCGAGGTCACTAAAAATTATCTTTATGAATGAAGGCATATTGATAGTGCTGATCGCATCGCCGAATAGAGCATGCTTACCTTCGTGCGCAGCAACGCTATTTACCGATGCTGTTATCAGTTTCCGGAAAATACTTGCCACACCGTTATCTGTCATCTTATTAAGTTCATCGACTTCAGCCGCCAGATCGATCGCTCCCGATGTCGCCTTAATTTGTTCTAACCGTCTCTCCACATACGCTTTCAATGCCTTGAACGCTGCCTTATCCGCGTTACTGGTAAGAGTACGTTCGATGGATGCGAAAATCGCGGTACCTAAGGCTCGTTCCGCCGGTGTGTCAGAGGACATTAATTGCAGGGCATCAAAGAACATGCCGACGATCGTTCCGGCGCAAGATTTTTTATCGACACAGGTTACCAGGTTGATCGGGTCATACCAGCCGGGCATATTCGTGACATTGCCGTCCGTTGACTCAAGGACCAGCGTCGTAGAACCGAATTTTGTTATGGTATCCACAATGCGGAACACGATATGTTTAACGCCGTCCCGGCCTTGAGATGGGATTAAAGATAAATAGGCGCCGTTCTTTATAAACAATTCTTTATTCAATTTTCCATAGACTGCCTGTATGTCAGCAGTTTTTATGCTGCCTTCCCTGAGCATTGTCGAACGGCACCCTGCGATTCCATCAATAAAATCGTTAAAGGCCTGCGCGAATTCAGCAGGAACCGATATTTTATTAGCGAGATCTCTGAAGGCGCCGATATCCATGTGCCCGCGCAATACGGAATCAGCCGCACGCATGAGATTTTGGAATGCGCGGCCCGTACCGAAATTTACCGCGCGCTGTTTCTGCTCCTCAGTCGCCCTGGCCAGCGGCTGGACTTTCTCACCGCGTCCGTCTACGAGTGTCCGGTCGGTCCCTTCGATAAAGAGGCGTGCTTTTTCAGAAACGGTATATGAGCCATCCGCATTTAGTTTTACGATGTCCATCTCGACAACGGCGCGGCCGTCGGCGGTCTTGCCGATCTCGCGGCGTGAATCACGGTCAACGGTGATCCGGTCGAACGTGAACATCATCAGCGTCGGGTCGCCGGTTTTGTGCTTATAGTCAACACTCTGGACCATATGCTGTTCGCCGTCAACGTTGACGATCGGGTCCGCGCCGATGCATACTGAAATCTTTGCATCATTGAACGTTATCAATTTCACATTGTTGGTCAGCTCGAAATGTTCTGTCGCGTTGAATCGTATGCATTCGATGGTGCCCACAACGGTGCCGTTATTGACAAGTTTCACGGTTGTGCCGTCGACCACGAAATCACATTCCTGGACATATGCCAGGTTCGGCCCGTTCCCGCCCGTAATAAGAGTTCCGCCGTTCTTGATCTCGATGTGTATCCTGCCGGTGATCCTTCCCTGTTCATCGCGGCCGAGATTGGTTGTCTGGTACGTTACATCAGACTGGTCAGCCGGCAACTGCACGAGCCTGCTGCCGTTCTGGAGCGTAATCGTAACACCTGATTGCGGCTGGACATTTTGCGTGACCGGTCCGGTTACCGTGGAGACTTCAGGACCATTGATCATAATCGGTTCGGAGAGTGTTGTGAATGAGAATTTCTGGCCTTCTATAGCTTTATTGGCTGCGGCTTCCTGCGCTGCCTGGACAGCGGCGGCAGGTAGATTCGGCATGATTACGGTCGGGGCGCCTTGAGCAGGCGGGGCGCGGCCCATAGCTGCGGCTTGTATAAGTTCAGCTGGTGCCTGTTCCAGAATCTCAAATATGGCAAAAGCTTTCTGGTCGTTGTCCGATACCTTATTATTAAGAACTGCCATGACGAATGGGAACGCCTTGGCCATTCCGTCAAAGAGCATAACCATAAACGGCGCTTTAATTTCCTGATTGCCAAGTGCCGTGCGGAAGCCTTGAATAAGCTGAGTTCGTTCGGCGCCGCTAAAGTTGACGATAAGGACACTAATAAATAATGCCATGCAATTTGTCCTTTGCGCGGTATCTTTGACCTGGGTCATTCCTAATATAACCGCGCTTATGGCATGATCGCCGATCTTTAATGCGGAGGTCATGAATACAGCCATAGCCTTCGGAGCATTCTCTGCCATACCCATGATACCCGTGATTACCGCAGCCATCATCGGCGCCTGCGCTGTTGCCGGCTGCGCCATGATGCCGCTCGCTAATGCTGTCATAGCCGCAGGGCCTTGTGTTGTCACCGCTGTCATGAAGGCGGTCATAGCCTTCGGCGCATCCGCAGCCATACCCATAATACCGGTTATTACCGCAGCCATCATCGGCGCCTGCGCTGTTGCCGGCTGTGCCATGATGCCGCTCGCCAATGCTGTCATAGCCGCAGGGCCTTGTGTTGTAACCGCTG
>JAQUSE010000029.1 GCA_028715235.1 Candidatus Omnitrophota bacterium
ATAACGCCCTGAAACTCCTGTTGTTTAACGATACCGGAAGGCAGCTGGAGTTTGGCTGCGAAATTGACCAGGCCGCTAAACTGCTTCAGGATATAAAACACCTGGTCCCTTTGGGTTGTACTGAAACCTGGCAATGTCATATTTGCCGGGCGCACGCAGGCGTTAAATGCCGGCATGATAGACCCGCCGCCTGAAACGTATCCACGGGTGATAAGTGCCTGCCAGAGGACAGTCGTATCAGGCACGACACCGGCAAATATTTCGGGTTGTATATACCCTGATAAAAGTTTTTTGTCGGTGCGCGTCTGGTCGCTTACGGACCTGAGGTCGCTTCGTACGGAATCCAGCTCTTTCTGGACAATGTCTTTTTTCATTCTTAATTCGTTAAGCACATCGAGATATTCTTCATCCAGCGCTCTCTTATAAAGACGTATCTGCATATCAGGCCCGGTGATGGTATTAAGCAGCGTTTTCTCCTCATCCGGTAAGTGGCTGATGAGGTCGTCAAACTGCATGCGAATATCGCTTCCTGCGGTGAACACTCCTTGAGCATAGGCAATGAAGTCAGCGGCTGTTGTATACGTCCCCGTAAGGCTATTGATCGCCTGCGAGAGAGGGGTCTCGCGCCGCAGCGTAGCGTCAAGGATCTCAGCGTCGATCGCCGCGATCTCGGTTACAAGGTCGAAGATTTTCGATTTTAAGGCGTCGCTCCGGTCAGTGGCCTCGGAAAGATCAAGGTTAAGCTGGGCGATTATGGCTTCGACCTCGGCTTTATTATCAACAAGATTTGCATAGGCATTATCAGCCTGGTCTTCGACAAGCTGTACGTTATCATACCGGTACAGATAAAAGAGCGCTCTGCCCCAGAGATTTTCGCGTTCAGCCATGCGTTCCTGACGCCATTGTTCCTCACTGAGCGGGAATGCTATTCCATTCGGGTTAGCGATCCCTGACAGAGACGTTGGCGGCGATGCAGTGGGATCGACAGGGAGATGTACGTCATTCCATGCCTTTACCTCAGCGAGATAAACAGTTTTATTATCGAGATAATCCGAATTATAACTCGCGAGGTATTTCGCGAGTTTCATCATAAGCGCGACTTTTTCGCCGGTCGGCGTGTAACATGCCGAAACCTGCGGCGCCCCTGTAATAACCGGTGTCGACGGTAAAACCGCATAGAGATTACCGGTATCACCCGGTATAGGTGTCATGGAGAGAAGACGATCGGGCCGTGGCACATCCCAAAGGCTCTTGCGAGCGGCAAGGTACGACTGCAAGATCATATTATAGGAACCCGGATAGGTCGAATATGCGCCCGCGACCGTAGCAACTGTCGATGAATATGATCCTGTGTAAAACGCCTGCATGTCCTGGCCGAGCTCAAGCAATTTTTTAAGATAGTCGTTGTAAACCGACTGCGCATCCTTGGCTTCTTGTGACGTCGAACTGTAAACGCGTGCGGCGAAGGCGTAGGCATTTCCTGCGTCGTTCAGTGACATAAGGACTTTCATGGCCTGCTGCCGCTTTTCTTCGATTATCTGCTCGGCTTCGGACAACTGCTGGAGAGTATCGGACAGGGTTTGTGTACGCGCATCAACGACGACCCTTTCTTCCTGTACATCGTTATAATAATTGCGCTGCTCTGCAGGCATCTGATCCTGGAAGGATGCGAACTTTTCGTTTGCAGCGATCTCCCGGACCTGTGTGGCGATCTTATCCAGGTCATAGGAAGTCTTTTCGATGAACGATGCCTGTTCGTTGACCTCATCGCGCACATCGCTGGTATCCTGCGACAGATATTCCATGGTCTGCTCATTGGCCGTGGTAATGGTCTTTTGATTGATGCTCGCATTATAGGTTTCGATGATCCTGATCTGGTCGTCGCCTGCTGCAAGCCATATCTTGCGCTTTGTGGTGGACTTGGTAAATTCCAGATTCCAGCGGACCCTGGTCTGATCGACGTCATACGAGACCTGCTTCAGGGTGTTTTGCATCGCGAAATAACGGTCTTTCTTACCCTGCCGGTCCTTAAGATACGATTCATGGGCCAGGAACGTTGCGTAGACTGTCTGCGCCTGCGTATAAGCAGCCTGTGCCGCAGTCATAAGAGCAAAGGCTGCCGTGGCTGCGGCGACCTGCGTGGGCGTAGCGGTTGGCAGGGTGGCGATAGCCTGCTTGGCAGTATAATCATTCAGCTTAGTACTATAGTCGGCCTGCTTGAGGACAATATCATTCTGAAGATCGAGCTGGGCGCGTGTCTGGGTATCAAGATACGAATCAAGGTCCGTTTGAGCCACGGTCAACGCTGCGCTCGCCGTCTGATATGCGATATAAGCGGTCTGGGCCATACCGCGCGCCGGGATGTTAGTAGGGTCGGAGTCGGCGATAAGATTAAGCCGTATATAGTTTTCCTCTTTTGTCCTGACATCCTGTTTTGCTTGCGTAAGCTTGTCCGTGAATACCTGTCTAACTTCATCTTTTTGAGTACGGGCACTAAGCTGGTAGGCAACGCGCTCTTTCTCCCACCACTCTGCCCTGATCCTGCTGTAACTATCGAATGCCGTTTCGAATTGGTCCATCCTGCGGTCAAGGAGGTGTTTCGACTCGGCCAGGGCCAACTCGCGGGTCCTGAATTCTTCCGTTGCCCCGTTGACATCGGTCTGGACCTGGTTCATCTCCATTTTTTTCTGTGATAATCTGTTCGATGTAGTACTAAGCTCATTTTCGGCTTCGCTCAGCCGTTTTGCCTCATCATTGATCTTATCCTGCAACTGCCTGACCCTGCTCTGGGCGCCGTCATCGAGTATCTCGTTAAGGACCACGGTCAGTTTGTCGGCAATGGTGCCCATCTGCTGGCCGGCCAGCCTCTGGTATTCGCGGACCATGATCTCCGATGTTTCATCCAATAGCGAGGTCCACCAGTAACGGATCTCAGCCGGAAGTTCCTTCACATAATCCGGGAAATCTGACTCGTAGGCCGCGGACATCGTCTGGGTATAGCTGACGGCATCATATTGTTTACGGACGAGTCGTTCCAGGTCCATCAGCTTATTAAGAGCGTCCTGAAGGCTATCGAGATTTTTCTTTATGCCGTCCCTTTTCGCCTTGCTCGTTTCCAGGCTTGAGCTTAAAACGTCATATTCGCTGGCGAGTTCCTGATACTTGATCTTATTGCGTTGCATATCGTCGGCCGCCGTATCAAGCGAGATAAGGTCGAGGTTGTAGCGCTCCTGAGCCGTTTGCATAATCTGTAACCGTGATTTGTAATAGGTCAAGGCGTTGGTAACAAGGGATTTTGACGCATCGGCATCGGTTCTTGCTTGGGCCGCTTGCAGGCACAGGGCTGCGTACTGCGGATCATTAGCGCTGACCCAATTCTGCAGGTTCTCGTTGAGCATTTCGTACTCACGTTGGACGGTTTCCTGGGCGTCGACCGCAAACCAATAATCGCCGACCTGCCGGAGCCTGAACATCACAGAATCGATGAACTGCGAGGCGGTAGTCAGCCCGAGCGTCGTCGTGGTCTTAAGGATGTCGACGAGTTCGGTATAATTGCTTTGTGAGGCGAACTTGATCAGCATCGCCTTGGCGTCGCCTATGGGCAATGTGGTGACATAACCCGTCACGCAGGCCCACGCGTCTATATTGTCCATGACTTCGGTCAAACGCAATATAAGTTGCTCGCGTGTGACGGTCAGATGTGTCATATATTCTTCGCCGGTCTGTTTAAAGGTCTCTCGCGAGGATAAATAATCCGTGCGCGTCTCGGTTGTCGTTTGTTCGGCGGTCGTCGGCGAACGTGTCTGGTGCTCATCGATGTTAAGGATCAGCTCGGACTGCTCGACTGCGTTATTGGCCAAATCCTTAATACTGTCCATGACGGTAGTAAGACCGAATTGCCCGTCTGTCAAGATACTGCCGGTCCATCGTTGGTTTGTGCTGTCGTAGGTCATATATGAGAGGATAGCCTGTTCGATCGATTGAGCCTCGCTATACGCGTCGCGTGCAGCCTGCGCAGCGATCGATATCTCATCCTGCGCGCTCACGAGCTGTTGCCGCGTTATCTCATACCCTTTAGCGAGCGCCAGTTGTTTATCCGTATCGCTTTCGATAAGTATGCGGTTCAGGATATCAAGAAGCATCGTGCGCGTGGTTTCGACAGCCGTTTGTAATTCACGCACCCTGTTTGCGTACTTTACCACAACCGTCAACTGCTCGAACAACTTGTAGACACATTCGATATCGCGCGCGTTATGAAGGACGCCGGCGACCTGTTGCTTCATCTCCTGATCATCAGGATTACTGAGAGCAATAGCTTGAGCCTGTACCAGCGCATAATTCGCCTGATCGCTCTGCGCGGCAAGACCGTCACAGATGAGCTGCACATAATTCGGATCGGTGACAAGGCCGCGCTGTGAATATACCTGTCCGAGCGTCGGCAAGGTCGGAGAGGCCGGTGTATAGGTGCCTGTTCCGCTGGGCGTATACATACCTGCCGTGCTTGCATCGACCTCGATCTCAAGGGCGCGTTCCCTGATATAGATGTCGCCGAGCGATACGTCTGCCCCGGTCGTTCCGACGGTGTATGACCCGACCGGCCCAAAGGTATACGAACCGCTTCTAAAAGGCACAATAAGATCGTTCATGTCGCTATCGACCTGATCCATTACAAGAAGAGGATTTGATGCTGAGGCAACCGTTGTCCATGCACCGTAGGCGTCTATGGCGAAATTGAACAGTGTGTGCGCGTACCCTGCCGCGTCATCCCTGAGCGCCTGACTGTCGACAAAGGCGCGCCAGACATCCGAGCTTTCGGTGGTCAATGCGCTGTCATATTCGGTATGGAGGTCCTGGATCTTGGTCAGATTTTCCTCGACCGATTCTTTAAGGTACTCGGCATACAACTTTTGTTTCAACTGCTGGCAGAAATACGATTTGAGCGTGATCGTGTCGAGACAGGTCTCGAGATAAACCTTGATGGTGCCTAACTGAGCGATAAAGGTTGTAAGCTGAGCTATAGAGGCCGTGTCGGTCATAGAATCGAGCCGGCGTTTAGCCTTTGCCAGCGACGACAGCAGGCTGTCATACAAAAGATGCGTATCTTCGTAAAGATCGGAAATATTCTTGGCTTCGGTCAGAACAAAACTTCGCGCCTTTTGATACGACGTCGCCCCCGCAGCCTCAGCCTGAAGTTCGTTTATTCCTCTGATAGAGGTATCATAGGAGGCCGTGAAATCACGTTTCTTGTCGAGGAGTTCATTCAGCTCATTGCCTGACTCAAGAAGTTCGCGTTTATTTTCTGCCTCGCGCAGCAGTGTAGCTATCCGGTCGATCATGGCAGGACCCGGTGTCATGACACTTACGGTGCTGTTCGGCGGCAGAACACCGGCGAAAGCCGATGACCGCGCCGGTTGCGCAGGCTCTGCAGCCGGTGTGGCGGTCGTCGCCGCAGGGGTTCCGTTCGCCAGGTTCGCTATCTCATCCTGGACGTATAACAATGCGTCGCCTGCCGCAGCCTTTATACTGGTGAGACTGATCTTATTGAGCGCGCCGCAGAATTCATTGAATGCGGTGATAAGGTCAAAGCGCGGTTCTGCCCTGTCATTGAGGGCCGCAACGATATTGCCGAGAAGCTTCCTCGACTCACCGAGTATTTCCGGATTTTTGTCGGCCAGCTTTAAAAGAAGCGCAGCGACCGCTTTTGCATATCCCCTCCGGTATTCCTTGTTCGGGCTCGAAATGGCGATCTGGCCGAGCGTCAAAAGAAGCGCACGGGGATCATCGCTACCCGCGATGGACGCCAGGGCAGCAGTTGCTTCATCTGACGGATTTGCGGCACTGTTTTGATATCCGTTCTTGAAATCGTAGAAATGTCTGAGTTCATGGGCGGCCGTCGCCTTTACCCTGTCGTTACTGAGCGCTCGGACGACCCTGTTTTCGACATCGCGATATTCCTGACTGGCCAGCCATGCTTGATCGGACGATGACAATGGCCTGTCTTCAAGGCGGGACTCGAGTATCCGGGCCAGCCGATAGGCACCCATATCATTCTTGCACAGACCGCGGATACTGGACACCAGGAGATAACCAAAAACCTTCTGGGACGATTTTTGCTGATCCATATTCGCAAAGACCTGCTCGCCCGTATTTTCCATCCCGTCGAATACCTGGATACGGCTGTTGAGCGCAATAAGGCCGCTCGTCAGCACGTCCCTGATCTCTACTCTGCCGAAATCTTCGATATTCGACATGAACATAAAAACACAGCCGTAGGTTATGTAGTCGGCCATACCGTTATAGGCGTTGGATAAGCCTGAGACTTGTGAGAGGTAAACGACCGGTGTGCCGTCTACAACATCTTTCTTTTCGATCGTAAAAAGCATACGGCCATACTGAGGATCATCATACAGGAATACTCCGAATTGCATCAGCACATCTTTATTAAGCTGAGGGATGTTTGCTTGAGGATCCATAATGGCTAAAACGATCCTGCGCGCAAGAGTGAGCGCATCCCCGCTATTCCACCCGCCCTGGACAAGCCGGCCTGCGATCTGACCGACCTGATCGCCGGCGAGCCGATCATTTTTAACGAATACGCTGTCAAGCACGCGGAAAAGCGCCTTGGTATTGTTATTCATTCCGCTCGTCCGTGACTCAAGATCAAATGCCGTAGGTTCGATAGATGCAATAGCCGGTATCCCGGCTGTGCTCGGGCCTGCAGTTTCCTGCAACCCGCCCGGAACCGATGAAAACGGGCTCGTCGATGAAGTATAACTGCCGCTCCAGTCGAAACTGCCGCCATTGGTATATGTTCCGTTAACAACTAACACCGGGACAGGGCCGCTCCGTAATAGTGCGGCCATGTAATACAGGTTCTGTATGGCTTTTTTGACGAGCGATACCGTGCCTGCGCCATACGCTGTTGTATCGGATGCGTCAAGCGAAAGCAACGTGTTCAACGCCCTCTGTACCCTGACATAGGCATCCTCGCATTGCGACAAAAGCAATTGCATATCAGTTACATTCGCGACCAAAAGGTCAAGATTAGCCGCATAATCCTTGGTCGGATCCATACCGGTGATCGTATCGCGTGCGGCCGTATAATGTAAAGCAAAGGTGTTCGATGCGTTCTCGAAAAGGCTCCCGATGGTATGTTCGGTCAGATCAGCGACATACTGTTCGAGGTATTTCTGGCCGGCCGAAGAGGTGCTTAAATACGTCGAAAGGTTACCCGCAGAACGGATATGAGCGGCTTCCAGGCCCGCCAATTTCTCTTGATCAAGATATTTACCGAGCGTTTCGTCGTCGATAGGTCTCAAAACCGGCCCGTTGTCGATCGTCGTTTCAAGGAATGCGACAAGCTGATTCTTCTTCTGTACATACGTTAATCCGGCCGATGTCTGATCGAGTTTCGTCGAAATAAGTAACGCTGCATCCAGGACATCCTGAGCCGTATAGCCACCGTCAACGGTATGCTGCAGTAGATAGATCACGACTTCCTTATTAGTATCAATCCCCGTAAGCCCGCCGAAGTTGATCGTCTTTACGTAATCCCTGAGCGCAATGTATCCGTCGGCATGTTTAAAGCTTTCGAAGAAGGCCGGCGCCGTGATAGCACAGGTATTTATGGCCTCGACCCTGTAGAAGAGATCGCAGAAGTTATCGTACGTTGAAACGCCGTTTGCCAGAATATAATTGATGAATTCTTCGACGGTATCAACCCCTATCGATTGTTTGAGAGTATCGACATTAACGGTCTGAAGGAATACGGCTATCGGGTCGCCTGCAATAAGCATAAGGTCATTACGGAGATCACTTACGGTCTTGGTCTCGCCTAAGAGGGCCGCCAACATTGCCGAACGGACCTCGGTCGTTGTGCCGGTTTCCGCTGATTCGATAGCGTCGACAAGTTCTTTGAGTTTTTTCTTATCCTGGGATGCTATGGCCATGCGTGTAACGTCCGTCGCTATCCAGGGAGGAGGGGTAAGCGACGTTGTCTGACATCCGGTCGTATAATCGCCCTTGCGCAGCGCAATAACACGGTTAACGATATCCGCATACAGTTCCTGAACGGTCTGGCTGCACGATGACAAAACGACGTTGGGGAGTGTCTTTGTAGCCGCGGCCATACGTGTTCCGCCGTTCAGCGTTACGACACCCCAGAAATCCTCTACGCTATTCAACGTTGTATAGACACCTCCATACGTTACCCCAAGTTTCGTCATGGCCGCCTTGGCCATTGCCAAAAGGTCATCCTGGTCAAACTCCTGAAGCGCGACCTTCTTATGCGAGTACAATGTCTGGTCGCCATACGTCTTATTGGCACGTATGAATTCCGACAATATCTGAACAATATCATACTGTGTATAGTTGTCAGGTGTTTTTGCATGAAGTGCCGCGACGACATCAGATGATACAGCCGGGTCAAGGCGGTCATAGAGGTTTTTCATGATCTTTGCGAATACCTCGGGCCCTGCCCATGATGTTATGTCAGCGCAATAGTTCGACATCTGTTCATAGCGTTGGTCGTCGGTTAACCCGTCGTATTTAATATCCCTCCGGGAAGCCGTTTGCGATATGAGCCAGAGGACGTCGCTACTGTTATATCCGGGCTGTGGAGTGCCGGCAGCAACTGCAGTATATCCGGGAGCGGTCTCCGAAAGGTAATTGACCAGATCTGACGGCGTCTCCATGCCGGTCATGCCGACCACCGATAATCCTGTGTTGCCCGCCCCTGCGCCCGGGATCTCCCGGATGGTCAATCCGCTCAGGGAGTCAATATCTGTTTGAGACGCGCCGGCAGCAGCTTCCGCGCGTAAAAGGTTTACGTTATAGACCGTACCGCCTGTCCCGGCCTCCATCGGCGGAATAAATACTTGAGCCGTTGTAAAGCTGCCTATTACTTTATGTGTCGGGATATCCCAGATATCCTTTACAGCGTCAAAGTATTTGGTAACCTCGTTTTTGTACGTGTTCATCTCGAGAACAGTACCGATAACGTCGTCAGTGCCTTTTTCGCATAGAACGGTCCTGGAAAGGGTTTTGAGATATTCCTTATCGTCATAGCTTGCGCCGGCATCTGCAGTAGCATGGTACGTCACAACATCGCACTCTTTCGCGCCGGACGATGTGTCGACCATTTGTGTGAACCGGCTGAATTCTACCAGATTGCCGATCTGCCGTAGCGGCGGTGAAGCCCAAATAGCGTTCGAATTATCGACATACCGTACCTCAGCTATCATAGCCTGGCATATATCAAGTTCTGAAGCGGCAACCGCTAAACCTGCAGGGAATAAACTTATAGGCCTCGCGTCCAGCGGGTACGTGTATATCTGATATTGAGTCAACGTTTCTGCCAGACTCGCGCGTGCGGATGATAATGCCCGGGCAAGGTTACCGAAAAACTCTCCGGTAGTTCCGCTGGTGCTATAGGCTGCGCTGACCGTCCCTAAAAGCGCGGTATTTCCACGGCAGAGCGTATTTATAGCGTCGCGTGCGGCTTTTCTTGATGCGCCGCTATTGTCGACCATATACTGGACGAAGTCGGCCAGTATGGCATTACGTTCTTCGGATGTCGCGGGGTGAAGCTGACCTATAACCGCGCTCAATGAATTTTTATATGCTGCAAATTTCTGTTCAATGGTCGTCGGAGTATCATCAGGTGTGATCAGCCAATCCTGATCAAAGGCGCCGTCAATAAGACCCGCAAGCTGAGTATCGCCGTATGTTAATGTTACCAGCGCGTTATGAAGGCCTTCAGAGGTCGTAGATTGAGATACGGAAGGATCATTAAAAAGGTTCATGAGCCTGACCTCAAACACATCCTCAGCCCCTGACATTACCGACAGGCGCATGAGAGCCATGACAACGTCTTTGATCTTCCATGCTACACCTGCTTTTTGCGCGATGACGGTCAGGTATTTGACGAGGTCAGAACCGGAATGGACCGTTCCGAGCACGGTGTTCCAGTCGTTTGTCTTCACAAAGGTGTTGAATGCACCGCTGGAATACGCCTCAAACCGTTTGATGAGTTCCTTCACTGAAACATCGTCAGGCAGCATGCTCCCGGCTACCTGAGCCATAAATAACGTATTGAGACGGTCATACGCGCCTGTCTCCCCAAGGGGCTTCAGCCACGCATCCATGTGCTGGATAAAATTGTTTATCGAACCGATCGACGGCGAAGTGATATCGAGGCCTGAAATGTGATCGGCTGTTTCCTGATCGATGTGCTCTGTCGCTGTCGTACGATTATCAATGACATACGGGACCTCGCCGGGTATAGTAAGCTTATTCTGGAATTCACTGACCGCCTTGCCGATCCAGTTCGTGTGCGTCCCCTGGACACTGATGATAATGCCATATGCTACCGTTACGTCGTCGGTGCCCTGAAGTTCATATCTGGTCACCGGCATTTCACCGGCTGCGTTTACGCCCTGCACAAATTCATAGAGCGACGGCTTTTCGGTATTGATAATCTGCGCGGCAAGGCGGCTAAATTCGAGATCATCGTCCGTCGTCGAACCCGGGCCCGAGGTCGAATAGATGTACTGTATCAAGGTATCTGCGTTTTTCGCGCCAAAGACCGTAGGCAGAAGCTCGGGAAGGACATTCAGGGCCTCTGCCATCAGGAATTGCACGACATCGGATTGTGTATAACCGTCGGGACGATTGGCTTCCTGCATAAGATAATCGATGAAACCGGCGCTGTCGCTTATATTCATGGCGCGGAGCTGGCGCATATTCATCGTAGCAATGAATAGCGCTAGTTTTCCGGTAGAACGGCGCGTAAGTTCGTCGAATAAATACTGGAAGCCGATATCGGAGGCAAGGGCATCGTCGAACGAAGCCGTTACCATACCCCGTTCGACCGTCCCACCCATCGCGATAATATCCGCCGATATGGTGCGGATGGCATTCAGGAGACAGCCAACCATGCCGGTTGCCGTTGTGCCGCCGTCCTTGCGGACGTAATCTCTCATGAGCTTCATGCCCTGGATCATCGTTTGGAGCTCGGTACGTTTAGCCGGGTATACCGTCTTATTAAGGAGTGCCGTAACCTCGTCGATATCCTGTGACAGTCGGGCATACAGGTCGGCCAGCTGTATGGAGATATTTTCATCGCGGCGG